>DXDC01000470.1 GCA_019115685.1 Candidatus Agrococcus pullicola | reverse complement strand
GTGCTGGTTCTGCTGATTCTCGTTCATAGTGATGGGTTGCCGTCAATGCGTCCGGGTGGAGTCCCGGCAGCGCGACAACGCATACGACACTAACAACATGCGTTTTTCGACTCGGATAGCGGCAGAGCAGGTGCTCTGGGAGTTGGCGGCCGCAACCTCCCGCAAAATAGTCGAAAGAATGCCGTTTGGGATGCTCCCAAACGTACGTCTGCGTCCCATTTGTCGCTGGAAGGGGGCACGGGCAAGGCTGGGTGGAGCTTGGATTTTTTGCCGCTGCGCTTTCGCAGCGCGCCGATGTCGGGTAAGGTAGCACCTTGTGGCATCCGCCACAGCATCTTTCAACCCCGGCGTCGCCCAGGTGGAGGCGGGAAGTGAAGGAAGCAGGCAAGTGATCTTGGGTGAGCCAACGAGCTCACGGTAACCCTGGAGGAACCATGGCAGCAGTGTGCCAGGTGACCGGAGCCAAGCCCGGCTTCGGACACAACATTTCGCACTCGCACCGCCGGACGAAGCGCCGCTTCGACCCGAACGTGCAGAAGAAGACCTATTTCGTGCCCTCGCTCGGCCGCAAGGTGACACTCACCCTGTCGGCGAAGGGCATCAAGGTGGTTGACGCTCGTGGCATCGAGTCCGTCGTCTCCGAACTGCAGGCGAAGGGAGTGAAGCTCTAATGGCGAAGAAGTCGCAGGACGTTCGTCCCATTATCAAGCTCCGTTCGACGGCAGGCACCGGCTACACCTACGTAACCCGCAAGAACCGTCGCAACAACCCAGACCGTCTCGTACTGAAGAAGTACGACCCGGTGGTTCGTCAGCACGTTGAATTCCGAGAGGAGCGATAATGGCCAAGAAGAGCAAGATCGCCAAGAACGAGCAGCGCAAGGCCATCGTCGCCCGCTACGCGGAGAAGCGCCTTGAACTGAAGAAGACGCTCGTGAACCCGAAGGCAACCGACGAGGAGCGCGAGGCGGCCCGCAAGGGTCTGCAGAAGCTTCCCCGTAACGCTTCGCCCGTTCGCGTTCGCAAGCGCGACGCCATCGACGGCCGCCCCCGCGGTCACGTGGGCGAGTACGGCATCTCGCGTGTGCGTTTCCGCGCAATGGCACACCGTGGCGAACTGCCTGGTGTCACGAAGTCCAGCTGGTAACAACCGGTACAAAGAGGCCCCCGTTTCGTGCGGGGGCCTCTTGCTTTGCTCCGACGGCGATGCCCCCATCCGACAGTGTCGGGCACGGAAGGTCGGACCCACGGGTCAGGACCTGCCTACGGTTGTAGCGAGAGGGGGAGAGCTGCCATGGACACCTGGAACAGGGCACTGCAACTGATCGAGGACCGACTGACCGACGAGATCGACGTGCGCGACCTCGCCCGTGTCACCATGACCTCGGAGTATCACTTCCGTCGCATGTTCTCGGCGCTGGCGGGCATCCCGCTCTCCGAGTACATCCGACGCCGTCGGCTCACGGTCGCGGCCGCGGAGGTGATCGAAGGGGATGCGGCGATCCAGGACACGGCCGTGCGGTTCGACTACGGCTCGGCAGATGCGTTCAGCAGAGCGTTTCGCTCCGTGCACGGCATCGGCCCCAGCGAGGCTCGTGGCAACAGCGCGCCGCTGAAGTCGCAGCCACGCCTCCGCATAACGCTGACTATAGAAGGGGCAGAGCAAATGGACTACCGACTCGAAGCCCGCCCGGCATTCACGCTCGTCGGGCGAAGCAAGCGCATGCGCGTGGTGTTCCACGGTGAAAACGTCGAGATGACGCAGTTTCACAAGGAGATCCGAGACGACCTCCACGACGTGATCTGGGAGTACTCGACGACGGAACCCGAGGGGTTGATCGCCGTATCGACGAACTTTGACGAGGAACGAGAAGACGGCAGCGAATTCGACTACTGGATCGCGGCGGCGGCCGAAGAACGGCCGAGCGAAGCCGACCTGCGTGCGCACGGATTGGAGACGATGGATGTCGAGGCCGGGACCTGGCTCGTATTGTCATCGAAGGACGCGGCAACGGAGTCCATCCAGCAGCTCTGGGTAGACGCCTACGGGTCCTGGTTCCCTGCCAACCCCTACGAGGTCGCAGAAGGGCCGGAACTCTGCGTAGTACGTTACGACGACGACTGGACTCCGACGCACGCCGATCTCTGGTTGCCGATTCGCAGGGCATGAAAGAAGGGGCGGTCCGATTGACCGCCCCTTCTCGCCGTTGCGCGTTAGTGAACTTCTCCGCCGAAGGCGCTCGCGAACTCCGTCACGAGGGCATCCGACTGCGATGTGACGAGCCAGTTGCCGCCCATCGCGATGCTCGAAACGTCTGCGGAGTCCTTGAACGCCTGAATCTCGCCGGGGTCGGCGATCGACGTGTCGACCATGTTGCCGTCAGTGTCGGGCATGAGAATCCCGATGAGCTGGTCACCCGAGTCGAAGGTGCAGAAGGCGTACACGGCGCCGGCCAGCATGGGCTCGAGCGACTCGACGTCTTCCGGCAACGGTGACTCCGCGGTCTGCGAGCACTCCTGCATACCGGAGCCGATCTGGGCGTAGAAGTCCTCGGGGCCGTCGAAGCGAGCCTCGTCACCACCGCTCTGATCGTCGTTGTTGTGATCGTCGTTGTTCTGGTCGTTGTTGTTCTGGTCGTCACCGTTCTGGCTCTGGTCATCCGTCTCGACGGTGTCGTCGTCAGGATTGTCGTTCTCCCCACCCGACGGTTGGATGATGCAGGCACTCAGCGCGGGGATGGCGAAGAGCGCAACCACAGCGAGCAATGAACTCTTAGTCCGACGATTCATATGAAGTCTCCTCTTGTTCGGTCCACTCAGTATCGATTCGGGAGCTATGCGAAGTTCGAGCGTGACCTGAACGCCCGCTGGCTGCAATGGCGTTGTTGGGGCCGAAATTCACCGAAACGACGCGGATTTTCGGCGTGTCACGGCCTGGTTCACGCCCATGGCCGAAGAAACGGCTACGTTGGTGCCTGGTCGAAATCCGCGGGAACATGCGGTTTTCTTCCGGTACTAAGCCCGCTCCGGCGGGGCACACCTGTCACGTTCAGGAGGAACACATGGCTGAGACCATCAACAAGACCACGCTCGTTGCAAACATTGCAGCAGCAACCGACCAGAGCCAGACTGCAGTTTCAGCGGTGCTCGACGGTCTCTTCGACGAGATCTCGGGCGCTGTCGCCAAGGGTAACAAGGTGACGATCCCGGGCTTCCTCAGCGCAGAGCGCACCGAGACCGCCGCACGCACCGGCCGCAACCCGCAGACCGGCGAAGAGATCAAGATTCCGGCCGGCCACCGCGTCAAGCTGACCGCCGGTTCGAAGCTGAAGGCAGCCGTCAAGTAAGACGACCGCCAAGCTGAAAGGGGCCCCGCGGGGCCCCTTTTCGCATAGGCGGGAGCAGTAAGCTGATACGGTGCCACGTTTTCGCCTGCTCATACCCGCCGTGGCCGTTGCCGCCGGATTGGCAGTGCTACTGGCGGCACTTCAATTCGGAGGAGGCGCGGCGCCCGTTCCCGCCGGAGATCCGGGTCCCGTTGTTCGCTGGGGGTATCCGATCGCGAGATTCTTCCAAGACGGTGCGCTTGCGGTCGCCGTCGGGGGGCTCGTTCTCGCGTGCTTCGCGCTGCCGCCGAAGTCCGCATCCTGGAACCGCATCATCGACGTCGCGGCCGGCGCAACCGGCGTTGCGACCGTGGCAGCCGCGACGACGTCCTGGTTGGCCTTCAGAACGCTCGTCACTTCCGAGCTGTCGGTCGAAAGCGCATTCACCGACGCGTTCCTGTTCTTCTTCACCGAGATCGAGGCGGGGCAGGTGCTGCTGCTCTCCGTGGTCGCGCTCGCCCTGCTGACGACGCTTCTGATAACCGTGCGCGGACACGTTGCCGTTGCGTTCGCGACCGTGCTGTTCGCAGTTCCGCTCGGGGCGATGGCGGCCGCCGGCCACGCGGGTGGTACGGAGTGGCACAAGGTCGCCGTCAGCGGGATGTTCATCCACATCCTGTTCTCCTGCATCTGGGTCGGAGGGCTCGCACTGCTGGCGATTCTGCACTTCACCGACAAACCGAACTTCGGCACGGTGGCGGAGCGGTACTCGACGCTCGCGGTGTTCTCCTTCTTCGCCGTGGCCGCCTCCGGGGTGATCTCGGCGCTCGTCCGCGCGGGCTGGGAGGGGCTCTGGACTACTCCCTACGGTCAGCTCGCGCTCGCGAAGACCGCGCTGCTCGTCGTGCTCGGCGTCTTCGGAGCGATCCAGCGCCGCAAGTTGCTCCCCGCCGCGCGTGAGGGCAAGACCCGCCGTTTCCTGGGTTTCGAACTCGTCATCATGCTCGTCACGTTCGGGCTCGCGGGCGCTCTCGCACGCACGGAGACACCCATCCCGGAAATCGTCGCGGAAGGGTTCGATGCTCCGGCGCGCATTCTGACCGGCCGTCCGCTGCCTCCTCCCTTCGAACCGCACAGGCTCTTCACCGAATGGTTGCTCGACCCGCTCTGGGCAATGATCGCAATCTGCATGGCGATGTTCTACGCCTGGGGTGTCATTCGACTGCGACGCCGCGGTGACGCCTGGCCGGTGCACAGGACGGTGTTCTGGTTGCTCGGTTCCGGGGCATTCTTCTGGCTGACGAGCGGCGCGCTCAACGTCTACCAGTTCTACTACTTCTCGTGGCACATGCTGACCCACATGATGATCGGGATGGCCGTGCCGATCATGCTCGCGGTAGGGGCGCCGATAACCCTGGCGATGCGCACCATCAAACCGCGCAAGGACGGTTCACGAGGGCCGCGGGAGTGGCTGCTCGGCATCGTGCATTCGAAATACATGGCCGTGATCAGCAGCCCGATCGTTGCCAGCGCTATCTTCGTGCTGTCGATGTGGGTGTTCTACTACACACCCATCATCGAGTGGGTGATGGTGTACCACCTCGGGCACATCTGGATGGTCTTCCACTTCACCGCAGCCGGCTATCTGTGGGTCTCGATGCTGCTCGCAATCGATCCGCAGCCCAAGCCGGCTCCCTATCCGTTGCGAATTCTCCTCATGCTCGTGACCATGGCGTTCCACGCCTTTTTCGGCCTCTCGATCATGACGAACACCACGCTCATCGCTCCCGAGTATTTCGGTGCGATGGGGAACGGCATCGATGCGCTGGCCGACCAGCGTGTCGGCGGCGGGATCGCGTGGAGCGTCGGCGAGATCCCGACACTGATCCTGGCGGTGGTCATGGTCGTACTGTGGGCGAAGTCAGACGACCGAGAAGCGAAACGCGTCGACAGGAAGGCGGACCGCGACGGCGATGCCGATTTGAAGGCGTATAACGAATGGCTTGAGAGGATGTCGAAGAGATGACAGAGCAGAACCCTTATATCCACGAACGCGCCGATGAACAACGGAGCCCGGAAGAACTTGCGGACCTGGCAGGAGGGCGTGAGGTCTCGCTCTTCATCGTGCGACACGGGCAGACCGTCTTCAACACCGAGCATCGCATGCAGGGATGGTCGGACTCCCCGCTCACGGAACTCGGCATGGAGCAGATTGCGACCGTAGGGCGGGCGTTGGCGCCGGTGCCACTCGATCTGGCCTTCTCGTCGGATCTGCGGCGATGCGTGACCACCACGCGGGGCATTCTCGACCAGCGCACGGACGGCCTTGAAGCCACGTTCCACGAGGAGCTGCGCGAGTGGAATTTCGGTGGCCACGAAGAAATGCTCTCGGCTCAGGTGTGGGGCAAACTCTTGGCGAAGCACAATATCGAAGTCGAACGTGAATTGGACGCCATGCGCGATCTGGCGAGTGAGCTCGGATGGAGCGGCATGTTCGATGGAATCGCGAACCTCGATGAAACCGGTAAGAGCGAATTTGCTGCCGAGATCGTGCTGCGGGCGGATCGTGCGCTTGCCCACGTGCTGATGGCGCTGGCGGAATTGCCGGGGGACGGCCCCGTCGGCGGACTCGTGGTCTCGCACGGCGGATTCATCTCGACGCTGTTGCGGCAACTGGTGCCGACGACGGCTCCGGACGAAATCTTCCCGAATTGCTCCGTCTCAACGGTGACGCTGCGCGATGGGGTGTGGCAGTTGATCGGCAAGGGCGTCGAACCGCAGGACTTCGTCTACGACGCTTGATGTCACTCGAACCCCTCAGGATCGGTGCCGGGCGAAAGGCCGCGGCGCTCGCCGCCGGAGCCGTCAACGGTGTGCTGGTGTTGGCCGCTTGGCTGTTGACATTCATCCTGCTGACGCTGACCGGTCCGGCCAATGAAGCCGGCCTCTTGCATGCATTCGCAGTTGCGTTCGCCGGGCTGTGCGCACTGAGTGGCCAGTTGTTCGTCCGTGCCGCGCTCGGTCGTCACCGCACGGGCGGCAGTATCGCTCGGTTCACGAGATACCAGCTCGGGTCAGCGGGAATCGGCACGGCCGCGGCGCTCGTCTTCTTCCCGATCGCGATGAGTCGAGAACCCGGAGGGCTGCAGCAGGAGACGCTGTGGTGGATCGGCTGTTTCACAGCAGCGGGGGGCATCCTGGTCGCATCCGTGCTGTGCTTCCTGCCGTCTCGACGCCGACCGGGAACACCGCCGAAAAGCCCGGACCTCGTGGTCGTGCCGGCGCGGGTGGTCGAGCACTGGATGGGCTGGCGGCGCCTCTGGACTCCGGAGTTGTCGGTCGTCCAGTACTCGGGCGGCGATGGGCGGCCGCGCTTCGTGAGGCACCTGTACCGGCAGGCGCTCACAGCGAAGGGAATTGTGGGGGAGGCCCACATCGCGAACAACACTGAGCGGGTGACCGCGTTCTGGGTTTCGCCCATCACATCGTCGGCGACGATGCGCGATCTCGTCAGCGTCGTGCGTGAGCAATCGAAACAGCGGCGGGAGCGGCCGCCACGTCGAGAGTGAGCTCAGGCGGCGGTCGCCGCGCGGATGCCGAGGTGCTGGAACTCGAGCGCCTGCGTCGTGAGATCAATACGCGCCGCGGTGTTCTGCGGCATCGGAGTCCAGCCGTCGCGCTCGAGGCCGCTCGAGGTGAACGCTACGATGCCGTGTTCGTCACGCCGATACGACAGCTGGTAGTAGTGATCGATGTGATCCCGCGGCAGATCGTCGCCGAGGTTGGCTGCGTCGAATTCCTTGCCGGGAAGCGGCGCGCCTTCGTTCGCGTGCACGGCGATGAGCTCCTGGTCGCTCAGCACCAGCAGGTTGATCGCCGAGTTCGGGAACTCGCGACCGACGAATGTGACCGTGTCGGTCACCGCGTCGAAGAGCGCACGGCCCGCATCCAGTCTGCGTGTAATGAGCGCGACGAGCACTGACGTGTCGCTGTTGCCCCCGTGCTGGAGGAGTTCCTCCTCGGTCACCAGCTGCAGAATTCGCTCGACGGGGCGGATCGAACCGTTATGGGCGAGGGCGAAGCGCGGCGTGATGAAGGGGTGCGCGTTATCGAGCGTCTTGGCGAGACCCTCGGTGGCGAGGCGGAGGTGTGCGATACGAGCCCTTGTCGGCTCCTCTGTCAGTGCCGCTGAGAGCACGGGGTCGCGCAGCGCTGGCTCGGCAGAGCGCAGTCGCTCGACGGTGCCGTGCTGCAGCCATGCGGTGCCCCAGCCGTCGGCGTGAAGGCGACCCATGCGCTGCCACTCCTGGCAGTTCCGCGATCCGATGACGTCCTGAGCGGTTGCGGCGACTGGCGCCGCGTAGCCGAGCAGTCGACACACGAGGTCCTCCTTTCACACTGGTGTCTATCTTCGCCCCGTCTCCTCCTTTGCGCAATGCGGGGTGTAACCGAACGTCACACCCGGTTCCGACTACCCTGGTTGGGTGGTCGAACTTTCGAAGGAACAGCAGGATCTGTTCGAGCGCATAGAGAAGACCGACGACCATCTCTTCATCACCGGTCGCGCCGGCACGGGCAAGTCCACGCTGCTCAACCACCTCGCCGCGAACACTGGCAAGAGCATCGTCATCACCGCACCCACGGGTGTCGCGGCGCTCAATGTTGGCGGGCAGACCATCCACTCGCTGCTGAAGCTCCATCTCGGCATCATCGCAACCAGTCCGCTTCGGCAGCCCGAGAAGCTGAAGACGGTGCTGCGCACGATCGATACGCTCATCATCGATGAGATCTCCATGGTGAACGCCGACCTCATGGATGCCGTGGATCGTTCGCTGCGGCAGGCGCGCGGCATCCACTCCACGCCATTCGGCGGTGTGCAGATCGTGATGTTCGGCGACCCGTACCAGCTCTCGCCCGTGCCGCCGCGCGGCGACGAGAAGCTGTACTTCGACGAGCACTACTCCTCGCTGTGGTTTTTCGACGCGAAAGTCTGGCGCGAGGCGGAGCTCGACGTCGTCGAACTCGTGCATATCCACAGGCAGTCGGACCTCGAGTTCAAGCAGGCGCTGAACGCCGTCCGCCACGGCACGGTCACGGAAGAGCTTGCCAATCTGCTCAACGGATACGGTGCCCGCACCCCGCCCGGTGACGACGTCTTGACGCTCGCCAGTCGCAACGACACGGTTCGCCGAATCAACAGCCGTGAACTTGCGCAGCTCGGCGGCAAAGCGAAAACCGCCGTCGCCGACGTCGAGGGAGAGTTCGGGCAATCGAGCTATCCGGCCGACGAGGTACTGGAGTTGAAGATCGGCGCACAGGTGATGTTCCTTCGCAACGATCCGGAGGGCCGGTGGGTGAACGGTACGATCGGCCGTGTCGTCGACATCTCCGGCACCGTGTGGGTCAATGTGGACGGCGAGGATCACGAAGTCGAACCCACGACGTGGGAGAAGTACCGGTACACGTACGCCCCCGACTCGAAAGAGCTCAAGCGGGAGGTGGCCGCGGAGTTCACCCAATTCCCGTTGCGGCTCGCGTGGGCGGTTACGATCCACAAGTCGCAGGGCAAGACGTTCGACAGTGCCATCATCGACCTCGGCGCTCGGGCCTTCAGCCCCGGTCAGACGTACGTAGCGCTCTCTCGGCTCACGAGCCTGGAGGGGCTGTACATGACGAGACCGTTGAAACCGGCCGACATCATCGTCGACCAGCGTGTTCGACAGTTCATCACGGATGTGCGGGCACGCCAGCGGGACGGCAAGGCGGGCTGGGGCGGTGAGGGTACGGCATTCACGCCGTCCGCGTCGGACACGCCGTTCTAGCTCCAGAATCCGACGTAATAGTCGAAAGAAGTACGTTTGGGAGCCTCCCAAAGGGCATTCTCTCGACTATTTCGGCGTGACTTCCGACAACTACCGGTGCACATAGCGCCACGGCATCGCATCGGTGATGAGGCGATTACGGGGACCACCCTCGGTCTCCGTATCGCCCTCGGCGAGCTCGTCGCCCTCCCACACGAGGAGTCCGTCGGCCGGAATGCCCTGTGTCAGGAACTCGGTCGGCCCCGCGTCGCGTGCGTGATCGAGAGCCGCACCGAACGACGTGAATTCGGTAAGGCGCGCGAGGGTCACGAACGTCGGCGGATGCAGCTCGAAGTCATCGCCGGCGTGGGCCGCGATCGCGTCACCGGGGCTGATCCAACGCCAAGCAGCGACCTCGTCCGCGCTCGCGGCGACCTCGCCTTCGGCCGCCGCGGCGATGAAGAAGTCCGTGTCGAACCTGCGAGGGATGCGCGCCGGCGGCATCCAGCGCGACAGCGGCACCAGCGCATCCGCATCCAGCCGCAACCCCACCTCTTCGAACACCTCCCGGGCCGCCGCAACCCGTGAGCGTTCCTGCCGAGGTCTGCCGGGTGCGTCGGTGTCGTCGACGCGGCCACCCGGGAACGCCCACGCGCCCGCGAAGGCACCCCGCTGGGCCCGTTGCATCATGAGCACTTCGAAGCCGGCGTCCCGCTCACGGCCGAGTACGACGGTTGCGGCAAGAGCGACTTCAGACATGCGCACAGTCTACGGATTCCGGGGCCGGGACTGGAACTGCGGCCGGATCGGGACAGGGTTGGCTCCCGCGTAGCATGGTGCTTACAAGACCCGACACGCAGGAGTCACCCCATGCCCGCTTCGCGCTTCACCGCACGTGTTCGCGGCACGGTCGACCTTGTGCGGGCCAAGTCGCGGGTCTCCGTACTGCAGATGGTGAAGACCGGTATCGCCGCAGTGCTGGCATGGCTGTTGACGAGCTTGCTGTCGGCGCCCGAGCCGCCGATCTTCGCGGTGATCGCTGCGATCATCGTCGTGCAGCCCAGTGTCAACCAGTCGTTCGCGAAAGCGATCGAGCGCTCGTTCGGTGTCGTGCTCGGTGTCGTGATCGCCATGTTGCTGGGGCTCGCGTTTCCCGAGCAGAACTGGGTGATTCTCGTCGCGGTCGTCGCTGCGCTGCTGGTGGCGTGGTTGCTGCGACTGTCGTCCGTGACGAGCAACCAGGTGCCGATCAGCGCGATGCTCGTGCTCGCGCTGGGGGCTGCCTCGGTCGAGTACTCCTTCGAGCGCATCATCGAAACCGTGATCGGTGCCGCCATCGCATTCGTCGTGAACGCACTTGTGGTGCCGCCCGTGCCGCTGGCGCAGGCGAGATCATCGATCACGGAGCTCGCCGAGGAGACCGCGAGGGGGTTCGACCGTCTTGCCGACGCGGCGGTCGGTGCGAAGCGAGCCGAGCATCCCGAACTGCTGTTGATTGAAGCCAGGCTGCTGCGGCCCATGTTGGAGCGGGCATCCGAGCACGTCACGGCGGCGGAGGAAGGGCTCGACCTGAACCCCCGTGCCAGGCGATATCGCAAGCGAATCGACGCGATGCGCGAAACGTTGCGGGCCCTGTCGGTCATTACGAACCCGTTGATCGGCATGACGCGGGCCTTCCACGACCACTTCGACGACGAACTGACCCGTGAGCCGATGATGGTCGAGATCGCGGTCGAGATGCGAAGAATCGCGCACGACATTCGTATGAAGTTCGTCACACCGCACGAAGCGGAATCGGGGGAAGCCGCAGATACGAAACCGCTGTTGACCACACCGCTGGTAATGCAGGCGCCGAGCGGGACGCACTGGATTCTGATCGGATCACTGCTCGAGGATCTCCGGCGCGTGCACGAGGTCGTGGAGGCGGGCCAGGTCGACTGGGAGGGGAGACCGTAACGCGGCCGTCCTTCTAGAGTGGATCTGTGACGAACGTGACATTTCCGGCCGGCGACGTGGCGGCCACCGCTTCCGTGACAGAGGTGCTTCCGGCCGGCGGCGTGATCACCGACCTTACGCCGTTCCATCCCGTCGATCACACCTGGCCCGACCAGCCGGCCGATACCGGCATCATCGAGGGCGATGCGGTGAGCGACGCCGTGATGGCAGCCAGATCGCCGGAGGGTGAGTGGCTGCTCGCGTCGAACATTCCGGTCAAGCGCGGCGCAGAAGGTTGGGAGTGGGCCGTCGCGCACATCGTGCGCGATGCCGAGAGGTTCACCGTCGGGCAGCGCGTGCACCTGAGCGTCGACGCCGGCCGCCGGCACGCGCTCTCCGTCGGTCATACCGCCTGCCATCTCGCTTCGCTCGCGTTGAACGCCGCGCTGCAGGACTACTGGAGCAAGGATGCGCGCTTCGACGCCCTCGGACGCCCCGACTTCGACGGCACCGCGAATCAGCGTTCGCGCATCGTGGCATCGGGCGCACGAGACGAATTTCGGCTTGGCAAGAGCCTTCGTAAGAAAGGCTTCGACACGGCACGGTTACTGGACTCGTTGCCCGAGCTGCAGGGCGCTGTGAATCGGCGGCTCGACGCCTGGATCGCCACAGCGGCCGCTGTGCGGATCACGACTGAGGGCCCGAGGATCACCGACGTGCGCAGGTGGGAGTGCGAGTTGCCGGAGGGCACCGCGTCGATCGCCTGCGGCGGAACGCACGTGACCTCGCTTGCCGAGTTGGGCTCCGTGTCGGTCACGCTGACCGCGGATGATCCGCAATTGCTCGTGATGGAGACGTCCGCGACCGGCTGATGCGGGAATCCCGTCAGCAGCCACACTTCAACTCTCGACTGGCGGTGGTACCTCCGCTGTCTTCGCCGGTGCCGGTTCGCGATCGAAGAGGTTCATGACGTGGAAGACCACGAGCGTCGCGACGGTGCCGAGCACGATGCCGCCGAACTCCATGTCGCCGATGTTGAGCGCGAACGGGGCGATCGCGACGACCAGACCGATGCCGGCGGTGAACTGGTTCTTGGGGCTCGAGAAGTCGACGTTGTTCTCGACGAACATGCGGATGCCGATGATGCCGATCAACCCGTAGAGCGCCGTCGTCACGCCACCCAGAACACCGGCGGGAACGGCAGCGATGATTGCTCCCACCATGGGGGAGAGGCCCAGCAGGATGGCCGTGAACGCCGCAACCCAGTACGCTGCGGTCGATGCGACCCGAGTCGCGCTCATGACGCCGATGTTCTCGCCGTAGGTCGTGGTGCCCGACCCGCCGCCGGATCCTGCGACCATCGTGGCCAGACCATCCGCCATGAGCGCGCGGCCCGTGAGCTTGTCGATATCGCGATCGATCAGCTGACCGACGCCCTTCACATGCCCGATGTTCTCCGCCAGCAGCGGCAGCACCACGGGCAGGAACATGAG
>DXDC01000469.1 GCA_019115685.1 Candidatus Agrococcus pullicola | reverse complement strand
CGTCCTGATCCATGTTCCACTCGGCGCCGGTTTCCGCCGAGGTCGCCGTGATGTGGAAGTCGCTGCCGTTCTCGATCTGGATCGTCGAGATGTACTCCGCCACAGCGTCGGACGGGTAGTAGGGCATGACCCACATGCCGTACTTCTGTGTCGCCTGGTCGACGTCGGAGGCGAGCATGATCTGGTCCATCGGAGCATCAACCTGCTCGATCTGCTCGCTGATGATGTCGACGCCCTCTTGCAGGTCCGAGACGAACGCGTCGCTCTCGTCGGCGGACCCACCGTCCGACGATCCGCAACCGGTCAGCCCGAGGAGGCCGACGGCTGCCAGGGTCGTGACGAGGCCGAAGCGCGTGAGCGTGTTCTTCATGATGATCTTCCTTCTGGGATGGACGCGTGTGCGGTGCCGCCGGAGATCAGCGGCACCGCACACGCAGTGCATTATTCGATGGGCTGTCCGCCGGCGCCGAGACCGAAGCCGAACTCGTATGAGTTGCCCTCGGAGTCGACGTACGGGGTGGTGTCGGCGACGTCCTCGAGGCTGCCCTCGACGGAGTCCATGTCCTTGGGGAGCGTGATCGGGAGACGACCGGCCGACTCGTTCAGACCGAGGACGACATCGAGGAACGCCGCGTCACTGACGCCGAAGCCGACGGCGATGGCGTCGGAGTCCTCCTCGAACTCGGTCGGGATGACCGCGCCTCCGGACAGCGAGAGGATCGTGATGACGGGGATGTCCTTACCGCTGTCCTCGACGGCCGCGACGGCGCGTTCGAACGCGTCGAGGTCGGCTTCGTTGGAGATCCGCGACGTGTTCCCGAAGTAGGAGCGGTTCTCCTTGCTGCCGTCTTCGAGCGTGTCGCCCCCGATGGAGGTCTTGCGCACGTTGTCACCGTCAGCCGTGTACGGGCGGTACTGCAGCGAGAACGGATAGAACTCGCCGGTCTCGTCATCCTGCCCTGCGGCCGAGAAGGTGCCGCCGTTGTTCGGGTTGTCCATTCCGACGAGCACGAGATCGACGTCGCTCAGGTCCGGAGCGGTGTAGCTGATGACCTCGTCATCGTCGTTCAGCTCCGCCTCGTCGGTGATGACCTCGCCGAAGTAGTGCTCGGCCGCCTCGACATCGATGGTCTCGCCCTCGGAATAGGGATCGGGGCCGAACAGGCCTTCGTGTCCGGTGTCGAACGACCGCGGGATGTAGACCGTCATGTCCTGCAGATCCTCGGCCTCCGCGTTCTCGGGGATCGTGCCATCGGTGTTCTTCAGGACGACGACGGAGTCGTGCTGGGCTTCGAGTCCCGCGGCGCGGAAATCGTCGTTCCCGACGAGCGCCTCCGCGTTGTCGAGGTCCTGATACGCGCTGTCGTACAGACCGACGCCGAACAGATTGGTGAGGATGCGACGGCCCGATTCTGCCCAGCGGTCTTCAGCAGTCTGCGAGAGCTCGTCCGCCGCATAGTCGGCCTCCCACAGCTCGTAGGCCTCCTGAACCGGAACGATGTCGTTGTTGCCGCCGAACTGGTCGACGCCCGCCTTGAGGATCTCGAAGTGGCGCTCGGCGACCGTGAGTTCGTCGGCACCCCACGACGTGCCGATGAGTGCGTCCGGGTCGGTCTCGCCGCCAGAGGTGACGCCCCAGTCGGTGACGATCACGCCGTCGTAGTCGTGGTCCTCACGCAGGATGCCGACGCGCACATCGTCATACGCGCTCCCCATGGCCTCGCCGAACGCGGGCTCGCCCTCTCCGTCCAGGAGGATCGAGTACGACATCATGAGACCACCGGAGTCGAGGGCGGCAAGGAATGGAGCGAGGTGGTCGTCGATGTTGCCACCGGGCAGCACACCGTACTTGCCGACGTCCGTGTGGGACTCGCGGCCTCCCTCGCCGACGCCGTCGCCGGGGAAGTGCTTGATGACGGTCGTCACGGAGTCCGCGCCCCAACCGAGATTCTCTCCGTTCTCGTCGAAGGTGCTCTGGAACCCCTCGACGTAGGCGGCTGCCATGTCGCTGGCCAGGTCGACGTCCTCGCCGAAGGTGCTGCTGAGGCGCAGCCAGCGCGGATCGGTCGCGAGGTCGATCTGCGGGCTCAGCGCATTCGCGAGGCCCAGTGCACGGTACTCCTGCGCGGCGATCTCGCCGAACTTCCGCACCGTGTCGGCGTCGAAGGTCGCCGCCATGCCGAGGGACGCCGGCCACTGCGACACGCCGTCCGAGGCGCCGGCGTAGCTGTCGGCAGCGTCGTGGCGGGGGTCCGAGCTGAAGTTCACGGGGATGTAGGGGGCATCGTCGGCTGCGAGAGACTCGACGAACGCCTGCATCTCGTTCGTCCACACGACCACGGGCTCGATCTCGTTGCCGCCCGCGTAGAGCACGTTGCGAAGATGCGAATCGGAGAGGTACTCCTCCTGCGCTTCGGTGAGTCCATCGCCCGGGGCGCGCTCGTGGCTGCTGAAGAGCATCAGGCCGGAGACCTGGTCTGCGCTGAGCTGCGGGGCGAGATCGGCGGCGCGCTCTTCGGGCGTGAGGCGCCAGTCCTCCCAGGCGTCGAGTTCGCCGTTGCCGTTCATGTCCTTGAACGCGAGCGTCGTGTCACCGTCGGTCTCCTCGATGATCCCGAAGGAGTCCTTCGCCATCGTGAGAGTCTTGCCGTCTCCCGGATTAGTGATCACCACGATGTCGGTGGTGCCGTCGTTCACCTCCTCGGTCGAGTAGGTGTTCTCGTCGGCGCCCGCGTTCTTGTCGTTGCCCGCGTTGGTGCAGCCGCTGAGCACGACGGCGAGGCCCGTGGTGAGGACCAGTCCGGTTGTGATTGCTGACTTCTTCATCAATTCCCCGTATCGTCTTTGGCGCGTCGCCGACGTCGGCGACGCAAGGGAGCAGGAGACGCCTCGTGTGCCGGCTGCCTCCGCGAGCGGAGTGAAGCCAGCGTGGCCGCACTGCTGTGAGGACCCCAGGCGCATCCTGTGCTCACGACGTTACGAGGCCGATGAAACGGCCGAACGGGAGCGTGCATGATCGGACGTTCTCGGCGCACGATCCGCACCTGCGCCGCGATCGCGACGGCTTCTCCTCCCAATACAGCGGTGCCCGGAGGTCATCGACCTCCGGGCACCGCACTCGTTCACGTTCAGAGCAGGATCACTCCGACAGCCGCACCTCGACTGTCTCCGGGCGGTTCTTCCGAACGCGACGGACGACGAAGAACCCGCCGACCAGCACGAGCACGCCGAGCAGGGCCGTGGCACCGTACTGGATGTAACGCCAGGCCGGCGGTTCGAAGGAGACCGTCGAGCCCGGGGCGAAGCCGTTCATCGCGTTCGAGTTCGCGACCGTGTAGAGGATGTTGTGCGTGGCGGTACGGATATCCTGCTGTGCCGTCGCGGAACTCGTGTCCTCGAACGACTTCGAGGGCGCGAACGCGAGCGTCAGGTCCGTGCCTGCCGCGATGCTCTGGTTGGGGGGCATGTAACGGTAGAGATTGAAGTCGGAGATCGCGAAGCCCTGGAATCCCCATTCACCGCGAAGGACATTCGTCATCAGCGCCTCGGATCCGCCGGCCCACGTCGTGCCGATGCGGTTGAACGAGCTCATCACGGCGGTCGAGCCGACGCTCGTCTCCTCGATCGCGCCGCTGTCGTCTGCGATGTAGGGAACGGGCATCGCGGCGTTCTTGACGACCATCTCGAACGGCTTCAGGTACAGCTCGCGAATGGCCTGCTCGTTCGCCCAGACGGCGATGCCGTTGTTGACGCGGTTCGCCTCCTGGTCATTCAGCGCGAAGTGCTTCAAGGTCGTGTACAGACCCTTCGACGCCGCGCCGTTCGTCGCTGCGAGCCCCATCTCACCCGAGAGGAACGGGTCCTCCGAGTAGTACTCGAAGTTGCGTCCTCCGAACGGCGAACGGTGCAGGTTCATCGCCGGGGCGTACCAGCCGGAGACGTCCTTGAACAGCGCTTCGTTGCCGACCATCGTTCCCATGGCCTCGCTCAGCTCGACGTTCCAGGTCTGAGCGATGAGGAACTCCGTGGGGTACGCAGTTCCGTTCACCGATGCGTTGATGAACGATGAGAATCCCGCCGGGCCGTCGAGCTCCGTCGTGACGGGCTTGGCGATGCCGGGGAGAGCACCGGTCTGATAGGCACCGTTGAGCAGCATCTCGGTCATCTCGTCGATCGTCAGGGAGTCGAGCAGTTCGTCCCACTGCGCGTCGTCGTACGGAAGCCCGCGCAGGTTCACGAGCGTGAGGTCCGTGTCCGCGCCGGTGGTCGGCGCCTCGGCATCCGGGTCCTCCGCGGCCGCGACGTCGTACGGAGCGAAACCGTCGATGATCGCGTCGTCGGCGACGAGGATGTCCTCGGTCGGCGCGGTCGGGAAGGTGCCGGCGAAGTCGGCGCGCGACATGTTGAGGATCGTGCCTTGCTCTGGCTCGTCGGAGAACATCGCCGAGACGTCGTCGAACTGGTTCGTGACCTCGGCAGCGTCGTCGGAACGCGGGTTCTCGGCGTCGTAGACGACGTCTTCATCCACCGTGTAGACGATGGGCTCGGCGCCCTCGGCGGGCGTGTGGGAGTCCGTGCGCAGCGTCAGCTCGTAGTCACCCGCCTCGAGCACATATCCGCGCGCGCCCTCGTAGTCGTAGGAGGCCATGTCTTCCACAGCCAGCGTGATCGTCACGGTCTCGCTGGCTCCCGGCTCGATCACTCCCGTCTTCGCGAAGCCGCCGAGGACGACCTCGGACTTTTCGATGCCGCCCGTGGTGTAGGGAGCCGAATAGAACAGCTCCACGACGTCCTTGCCGGCGACGGAACCGTTGTTGGTCACCTCGATGTCGACGGAGATCTCGCCGTCGACCTCGCCGAGCTCCTCGCCGGCGACGCTCCAGGCGAAGTCGGTGTAGCTCAGCCCGTACCCGAACGGATAGATGACGGCATCGTCGTAGTCGATGAAGCCCTCGGCAGCTGCCGTCTCGTAGTAGCGGTAGCCGATGTAGATGCCCTCCTGGTAGTTGACGAAGGGCGCGTCCGGAGTCACGTCGGCGTTGGACGCGACGGCTTCCAGCGCGGAGGCGGGGTACTCGACCTCGATGCCGTCGTAGACGAAGTCTCCGAAGTTCACGAAGCTCGGGTCAGCGGAGAAATCCGCGGCCCACGTGTCGACAGTGCGACCGGACGGATTCACGGTGCCGGCGAGAACCTCGCCGACCGCGTCAAAGCCGGTGGCTCCGGGCGAACCGATCAGCAGGATGCCGTCGACGTCGGGGTTGTTCTGGACCGGGCCCATCTCGACGGTCGTCGAGGCGTTGATCGCCACGATCACCGTGTCGAAGTTCTCCGTGGCGAGATCGATCAGATCCCGCTCGTCCTCGTTCAGCTCGAGCTGGTGCTGACCGTCTTCGTAGTTGTCATCCCAGTCCGTCATGTCCTGGGTGAGGTCGCCGCCCTCTCCGCCCGGGCGGGCGAGATACACGACGGCGGCGTCGTCGAAGGAGCTGAACGAATCGGACACGGTGTCGTAGCCGGCGACCGGCATCTCACCGATGTTGTAGGTCGAGACGTCCGGGCGATCCATCTCGATGAACCCGCGCGGGTTCTCTGCTGTGAATCCCTCGAGCTCACCGAGCACATCCTCGTTGACCGTGAAGCCCGCGTTCTCCAGGCCCTGGCGCGGCGTGACCGCGGTGGAGGTGTCGACCGATCCGGACCCGGCTCCGCCGTAGACGGGGTCGACGGCCGCAGCGCCGAGCATCGTCACGCGGGAGTCGGCGGCCAGCGGGAGTGCGTCGGCTTCGTTCTTGGCCAGCACGATGCCCTCTGCGACGATGTCCTGGACGAGGTCGCGAGCTGCCGCGTCGACGTCCTCGATGGTGTCGAAGTCGGCCTGGTAGTACTCGGTGTCCCAGTCGGAGGCCTCGTCGGACTGCTGCACCGTGTAGGTGCCGCCGCCGAGCTGCGAGGCGACCCAGTTGTATCCGACGTTCAGTGCGATGTTCACGACCACCACGATGATCGCCACGAGGGCGAGTACCGGGATCCAGATCGCCAGGAACCTCTTGTTCGACATGGGACTTCTTGACTTCGCCGTCGCGGCATTCACTCTGGGACTCCTCCTGTCCGGGGCGACATCGTCGTGGCGCCCTCTCACGGGCGGACGCAGAGCCTTACTGGCTGCTGTGCCTCTTTCATGGCGCGCTCGTGCGTCCGCCTCCACACGCTAGGCACTCACCGGAGCACACGAGGGCGAGGGTGCACGATCGGTCGAATCCTACGCATGGGTGGCTGACGGGCCGCGTACCGCCGGGGGTGGGGTGCTCGCCGCAGAGGCGCCGGCCAGCTCAGCACGGATAGGATGGTCAGCTGGTGCATTCGCGCCAGATCCCTCAGAAGAAACGGACGTTCCTGCGTGCTTGCCGTCAAGGACCTCGAGATCCGCGTGGGCGCGCGCCTGCTGATGAGCGGCGTGACGTTCCGTGTGGGCGACGGCGACAAGATCGGTCTCGTTGGGCGCAACGGCGCCGGCAAGACGACGCTCACGAGGGTGCTCGCGGGCGACATCGCCGCGAGCGACGGATCCGTGACCCTCTCGGGCGAGCTCGGCTACCTGCCGCAGGACCCGCGCACGGGCGACCCGGAGGAGCTGGCGCGCACGCGGATCCTCAATGCCCGCGGCCTTGGCGACCTGCAGGCCGGCATCACGCAGGCGACGGAGGACATGGGATCCGACGACCCGGCGCGCGCTGAGAAGGGCATGCGCCGCTTCGGTCGGCTCACCGAGCGCTTCGAGGCGATCGGCGGCTATGCCGCCGAAGCGGAGGCCGCAACGATCGCGAGCAACCTCGCGTTGCCCGACCGGATCCTCGATCAGCCGCTGAAGACGCTCTCGGGCGGTCAGCGCCGCCGCATCGAGCTCGCGCGGATCCTCTTCAGCGACGCCGACACCATGATCCTCGACGAGCCCACCAACCACCTCGACGCCGACAGCGTCGTGTGGCTGCGCGAGTTCCTCAAGTCCTACCGGGGCGGGCTCATCGTCATCAGCCACGACGTCGATCTCGTCGGAGAGACCGTCAACCGCGTGTTCTACCTCGACGCGAACCGCCAGGTCATCGACATCTACAACATGGGCTGGAAGCAC
>DXDC01000468.1 GCA_019115685.1 Candidatus Agrococcus pullicola | reverse complement strand
AGCACTTGCGCACGGGGGCCACCACGGTGATGCAGATGGGCGTGGAGAGCGACTATGTGGCCAGGATGTGCGAAGAGGTGGGGCTGCGGGCTTTCATCGGTGAGTCCTACCGTTCTGGCGAATGGTTTACCCCTGACGGCAAGAACGTCGAGTACCGATGGTTCGAAGACGATGGGCGCGCCGCGTTCGAAGGCGGGCTGGACTTCGCGCTGCGGCATCGTAATCCGTCGGGTGATGCACTGGTTACTGGTTTTCTGAACCCGTCGCAGGTCGACACGTGCTCTGCGGACTTGCTGCGCCGTACACGAGACGCGGCAGACGAGCACGATCTGCTGATGCAGACCCACGCGGCGCAGTCTTACTCTGAGTTCCACGAGATGACGCGTCGGCATGCGCGAACGCCGATCGAGTGGCTCGACGACATCGGCTTTCTGAGCGAACGCACGCTGATAGGGCACGGGCTTTTCCTCACAGGCACCAGTTGGACGAACTTCCACGGTGACGACCTCGGCCTGCTCGCCCGATCCGGCACAACGGTCGTCTACAACCCATGGGTGTTCGCCAGAAACGGCATCATCATGGAGTCGTACGACAGCTATCAGAAGCATGGCGTGAAAGTCTGCCTCGGAACCGATACCACGACCCAGTCGATGCTGTTGTCGATGCGATGGGCATCGATCGTCACCAAAGTGTTCGAGCATCGTGCTGACGTCGGTGAGGCGCGTGACGTTTTCAATGCTGCCACTGTCCGAGCAGCTGATGTGCTGCGGCGTCCCGATCTCGGTCGGATCGAAGTCGGAGCTAAGGCCGATCTCGTGTTCTGGAAGACCGACACGCTCACGATGGTTCCCAGCCGTGATCCGATCCGCACGATCGTCTACTACGCCGAACACAGCGACATCGACAGAGTCATGGTCGGTGGCAGGTTCTCGTACGAGAATAATGCCGTCCGAGGGCTCGACGAGGCCTCGGACCGTCGAGCTCTGCAAGAAGCGTCCGAACGTGTATGGGAAGGATGGCCTTCGCACGATTGGGCAAGTCGAACCATGGACGAGCACGTGCCGCTCAGCTACCCAGAATTCGAAACACGCCGATGAGGCGAGTCAATTTGCCAGAAACACGAACCACTCCTAACGGAGGTGATCGACTCGTCACTGCATTGATCGAGTCTGGAGCAGAGCGAGTGTTCGGACTGCCTGGAATTCAACTGGATCCAATATTTGACGCGCTCGCACGCCAGAACGTCCTCGAACTGACGACGGCACGGCACGAACAGGCCGTGGCCTATATGGCAGACGGGTACGCAAGGTCGTCAGGAAAGCCTGGCATCGGCGTAGTGGTCCCCGGCCCCGGTGTGCTCAATGCTCTCGCCGGTCTGGCTACTGCCTACGCCTGCAATACTCCCGTGCTACTGATCTGTGGGCAGATCGATAGCACCCTGATTGGTAGCGGCAGGGGAGCGCTGCACGAGATCCCCGATCAAACCGGTATCCTCCGTTCGCTGACCCGCTGGCATGCGAGAGCCTCATACGCGTGCGAGATTCCAGCGCTCGTTGCTGAGGCGCTCGCTTTTCTCGAATCAGGAGCGGGTCCGGCAGCACTCGAAGTGCCTGTCGACGTGCTCCATGAACTCGCTGAGGAGCGGATGGAAACCGCGGAACCGCGTCCTATGGAACCGAACGTGGCGTCCCGACCAATCCGAGAGGTGGGGCCACAGGGGAGTGAAGCTCTGAGTCTGATCCGGGATTCCGAGCGGCCACTGTTGCTTGTTGGGGGTGGATGCCGCGGCAGAGATGCAGTTGCCCTTCTAACACGTGCCGCTGAGCGACTCGGAGCTCCGGTGGTTGTCACTGAGAACGCGAAAGGCGTCATCGACGCCCGACACGAGCTCGCTTTCGAGCGTACGGCGTACCGGCGATTGCTCGATCACTCCGACCTCGTCTTAGCTCTCGGTACACGTTTCGTCGATGCCGAAGCTCGTGATCTCCCGACCGGTAATGCTCGTACCGTCGTGGTGAACACCGATCCTGTCGTGCTGGAGCGCCAGCCGGAGAACACGCATGCTCTTCGACTCGACGCGGCCACATTGTTGGCGGAGATCGTTGAGAGTGATCGGCCCGCTGCACGCGACGGCTGGAGCGGAGCGCTACTTGCGGATGCCGGCGACTTCGTGGAGGAGCAGCGCGGAAGGATTGCACCGCAGCTGAAATATTTGGAAGCCATCCGTCGGCACTTGCCGGACGGCGGCATACTTGTCGGTGAATACACGCAGATCGGGTATGCGGCGAGCTTCGCGTTTCCGTGCAGGACGCCTCGTGACTTCATCTGGCCTGGATACCAGGGTACGCTCGGCTACGGCTTCGCCACCGCGATCGGGGCCGCAATCGGCAACGATGGTCCTGTTGTCAGCGTGACCGGTGACGGAGGCTTCTCTTGGACGATGGAGGAGCTCTCGACCCTTGCTCGTGAGCGGCCGCCGCTCACCACCATCATCTTCAACGACGGCCACTACGCCAACGTTCGTCGGCTTCAGAATCTGGTCTACGAAGGGCGTGAGATCGCCAGCGATTTGACCAACCCCGATTACATGGTGCTGGCGGACGCGTTCGGCATCCCCGCGACCCGTGTGGCATCGGCCGAAGAACTCGATGCTGCTCTCTCATCTGCCATCGGTACTCATGGGCCGCAGCTGATAGAGGTGAGCGTCGGCGAGTTCCCTTCTCCTTGGCATTTAGGATTCTGACTCGTTGAAAGAGGAAGGCTATACATGCTCACTCGGTGTCCCGAGCGGTCTCCGTACTGTGGATGTGCATCCGGGCGCCCGCGTCATTGAAGATACTGATGACGGATGCGGGTTTGCCTCCCGCTGCCGACATCGCGTGGGGAGTACCGGTGTCGAACTCCGCAGCCTCGCCTCTGCCCAGAACGAGGTCCTGCTCACCCAGACGGAGTCGAAGGCGACCCGTCAGAACGTACACCCACTCGTAGCCGTCGTGCACGCGGAGATCCGGGAGTTCGGACAGCGGGGGATAGGTGATCTTGTACGTGTGAATCGGCGACCCCTCCGGTGCGAGCGGTGCGATGACGAGCCCATCGCGCCGTATGCTTGGCCTGCGTACACGGGGATCCGGGGAGGTGGGGCTCACCAGATCGTCGATCCGCACCCCCAGTTCCCGAGTCAGCGGTAGGAGCAGCCCGAGGGTGGCCTGCCGTTTGCCGGATTCGAGCCGAGACAACGTGCTCGCAGACATGCCGGCGCGGGACGCCAACGCTTCGAGTGTCCAGCCGCGGGCCAGTCGCACCGCTCTCAATCGCGCCCCGACTTCAGCGAGTTCTTCGCGCACGGCCCGTTCCTCCCTAGGATCGAAATATTGAGCTTGCCAGTTTCGCAAAATACTTTGCCAGTATCTCATGCGACACCGAGACTTGGTTGCATGCAGAAACAATCAGATCTACCGCCGTGGGAAGCGATCGTCATCGGAGGAGGAGCCGCGGGACTGTCAGCAGCGCTCATGCTGGGGCGCGCCAGGCGTCGTGTGCTCGTTATCGACGCGGGGAGCCCGCGCAACAGGTTTGCTGCGCATATGCACGGCGTTCTCGGTAACGAGGGCACACCACCCGGAGAACTCACGGCGCGAGGTCGTGACGAGGTCTCCTCCTACGGTGGGCAGTTCCTCGATGCCGCGGTCGACCGCGTCGAGACGCACCCGGGCGGAGTTCGCGTCCTCGCCGATGGTGCCGCCCATACGGCGAGAGCGCTCATTGTCGCCACCGGAATAACCGACGACCTGCCCGATATTCCCGGCCTCGCCGAGCGCTGGGGCAAGAGCGTACTGCATTGCCCGTACTGCCACGGGTGGGAGTTCAAAGATCGTCGACTCGGCGTCCTGGCGACGTCACCTGCCGCGTTGCACCAGGCGCAGTTGATACGGCAGTGGAGCGATCGGGTAACCCTGTTTGCCGCTGCTATCGACCCGATCGAGCGAGAAACGGCGGAGCGCCTGCGCAGTCGAGGTGTGGACGTGGTCGATGCTGAAGTGATTGCTGTGGTGGGAGAAGGTGACGCGGTCACAGCGGTGCGCACGGCGGACGGGAAGGAAGTTCCGGTCGAAGCGATCTTCACCGCGTCTTCGCCGCGTCCGCATGACGGCTTCCTGCAAGGGCTGGATCTAGCACGGAATGACCTTCCGTTCGGGATGGGGTCGTTCCTCGCGGTCGATCAGGCGGGCAAGACCAGCAATGACCGGATCTGGGCCGTCGGCAATGTCGTGAACCCGATGGCTAACGTTCCCATGTCCATCGGATCGGGGTCCTTTACGGGAGGCGCCGTGAACGGAGCGCTTGTGGAAGAGGAATTCGACCGTGCGCAGGAAGCTCTCGGTCGCTAGGCGAGGAGTCGAAGCGATGAAGGAGGCGTGGCGCGGTGCTCGTTCACAGCGTTTAGGTCTGGCCTCTGTCGGTGGTTCGGAGTAGGCTGGAGAAAATCACCCGGAGCTCGCGAGAGCAGCACCGCGTGTCGCGCATCCGCTTCGCGAAAAGCTCCGTACAGTGAACACGAAGCTTCAATAACAACTTGAAGGTTCGGAAGGATATAGACCGTGGAAGAGTTCGAAGGCACCCGCATCGACGTCGGCATGCTGTTTACCGATGGCTTGCCGGATCAGCGAGACGCAAGCGGGTACCGCGGTGCGATCGCGGCGGAGGCCGCCGGCATCACCTACCGTCAGCTCGACTACTGGGCTCGCACGGGGCTCGTCGAGCCGACCATCCGCACCGCCCACGGTTCGGGCTCGCAGCGGCTGTACTCCTTCCGCGACATTCTCGTACTCAAGCTTGTCAAGCGATTGCTCGACACCGGCATCACGCTGCAGCAGATTCGCGTTGCGATCCAGCAGTTGCACGAGTCGGGTTTCCACGATCTCGCACAGATCACGCTGATGTCCGACGGGGCGAGCGTCTATCTGTGCACCTCCAGCGATGAGGTCATCGACCTCCTCGGCCGCGGTCAGGGCGTCTTCGGGATTGCCGTGGGAACCGTCCTGCGCGAGGTCGAGTCGCAACTGGTTGAACTTGATGCCACGCCTGCCGAAATGCAGGTCGACGAACTAGCGGAAATGCGGGCTCGCAAGACACGAGCTTCGTAGAGCCGTAGAGCTTGGGGGAGGCGCCGAATACGGTGCCTCCTTCAATACGTGCAGGCGAGTAGCACCTTTAGGCGAGCTCTTCCGGGTTCACTCCGCGTTCGCTCGCAATGCAAACTTCTCGGTCGCTGGGCGACGACACGCCGTGAAAACGCGCTCCCAACGCCAGGAGACCGAGAAGTTGACGGGGCAGAAGCTGGGTGGAGGTGACGTTAAGAGTTCTTGTCCTCTGCGTCTTCTTCGGTGAGCTCAGAGATCTGCGCCGCAGCGGAAGCGTCCTTGCCGGCGGTTGGCGACATGCCACGGCCGCCTGCCGGTGCGGTCGGCGCCTGCTGGAAGTGATCCTGTACATACTGCAGCAGTTCGTCGAACTGCGCAGCCATCTCCTGTGCTCCCTCGCCGGGCCATACGTGCAGGGGACGTGCTGCGCCCTGCGCCTGCTGCATCGACGTACGTTCGGGAAGAACAACGTCGAGCACAAGCGGGCCGAACATGTCCTTGAGCTCCTGCACTCGATACTGGTGCTCCAGCGACTGCGGCCGGGCACGGTTGACGACGATGCCGACGGGCTGCAGGCGCTGCGAGAGTCCTCGCCGGATCTCCTCAATCGCGCGCAGCGCACGGTCGGCGGCGGCGACCGAGAACAGGCCCGGCTCCGTCACGACCAAGACACGATCGGACGCGGCCCAGGCCGTCCGTGTCAGAGCGTTCAAGCTCGGGGCGCAGTCGATCAGTACCAGATCGTATTCCGACTCGACGGTTGCGAGCGCGGTTTCCAGGCGCCAGATCTCCTTCAGCGTCGGATGGGGGCCATCGAAGTTGATTGCGGAGGGGCTCCCGATGAGGACGTCGATCTTGCCGCCGTGACCCGACGTCCAGCCGGAAGGCACGATGGCCTGCTGAACGGTCTTCTCTTTCGGGTTCGCGAGCACATCCGCGACGTTCAGACGACCGGAGACGTCGATGTCCATCCCGGTGGATGCATCGGACTGCGGATCCAGGTCGACCACGAGGGTGCGGAGACCCTTCGCAAACGCCGCCGAGGCAAGGCCTAATGTCACGGTCGTCTTACCGACGCCGCCTTTTAGTGAACTGACTGAGAGTACGTGCACGACAGAAAGCCTAGCGCGACTACTCTTGAGAGACGTCGTCACGTGCCGAAAGCGGGGAATTCGTTCCGTGAAGTGCACCGAGCAGTGAGGAGCAGCGTGTTCGAGAAAGTCCTGGTAGCGAATCGAGGCGAGATCGCCATTCGAGCGTTCCGCGCAGCCAATGAGTTGGGAATCAAGACCGTGGCTGTATTCGCCCACGAAGACCGCCATTCCCTGCATTTGCAGAAGGCAGACGAGGCCTACCAGATAGGTGAACCCGGGCATCCCGTGCGGGCCTACCTCGACGTCGACGAAATCATCCGGGTGGCGAAGCTTGCGGGCGCGGACGCGATCTACCCGGGCTACGGATTTCTCTCAGAGAATCCAAAGCTCGCATCGGCTGCTGCGGATGCCGGAATCATCTTCGTGGGGCCACCCGCGAGAGTGCTCGCCATGGCAGGGAACAAAGTCACGGCAAAAGAGCATGCCATCAGCGCCGGAGTTCCCGTACTCCGATCGACAGAGGCTACAAAGGACGTGGATGCGCTGCTCGCGGGCGCCGACGACATCGGATTCCCTGTCTTCTGCAAAGCGGTCGCAGGAGGAGGCGGTCGCGGCATGAGGCTCGTCGAGCGTCGTGAGGACCTCCCCGCTGCGCTCGAAGCGGCGATGCGCGAGGCGGACAGTGCATTCGGTGATGCCACGATGTTCATCGAGCAGGCGGTCGTACGGCCTCGGCACATCGAAGTGCAGATCCTTGCAGACGCAGCGGAGAACACCGTGCACCTGTTCGAGCGCGACTGCTCCGTGCAGCGTCGACACCAGAAGGTCGTCGAACTCGCACCCGCACCCAATCTGGAGGAGGACGTGCGAGAGGCGCTGTATCGGGATGCCGTCGCATTCGCCGAGTCGATCGGCTATGTGAACGCGGGCACGGTCGAATTTCTGCTGGAAACGGCCGGTGATCGCGCTGGGGAGCACGTGTTCATCGAGATGAATCCGCGCATCCAGGTCGAGCACACCGTGACCGAGGAGGTCACGGACGTCGACCTCGTGCAGTCGCAGATACGGATCGCGGCTGGGGAGTCCCTGACGGAACTGGGTCTGTCGCAGGATGTACTTGAGCTCCACGGCGCGGCCCTGCAGTGCCGCGTCACGACCGAGAACCCCGCCGATGGCTTCCGACCCGACACGGGCCGCATCACGGCGTACCGTTCACCCGGCGGCGCAGGAGTCAGACTCGACGGCGGCACGATCAACCCGGGTGCGGAGATTAGCCCGCACTTCGACTCGATGCTTGCGAAGGTGACCTGCCGCGGGCGTGACCTTGAAGCGGCGATCAACAGGGCGCATCGCGCAGTGAGCGAGTTCCGCATCCGCGGTGTCGCATCGAACATCCCGTTCTTGCTGAACCTGCTCGAGAACGAGCAGTTCCGTGCCGGTGACGTGTCGACGCACTTCATCGACGAGCACCCGGAACTCACCACGATTCAGCCGCCGAAGGACCGCGCCTCCAAAGTGCTCTCGTGGCTTGCGGACGTCACCGTGAACAAGCCGCACGGTGAAGCGAACGGCGTCATCAACCCCGTCACCAAGCTGCCCGACGTCGATCTCGAGACCGCTGCACCGGCGGGCGCTCGACAGCGGCTGCTGGCAGTAGGTCCCGCTGCCTTCGCTCAGGAGCTCCGGAATCAGGAGGCGCTGGCCGTCACGGACACGACGTTCCGAGACGCGCACCAGTCGCTGTTGGCGACGCGCATCCGCACAAAGGACCTTGAGACGATCGCGCCGTTCGTTTCCCGAATGACGCCTGAGCTGTTCAGCGTCGAGGCCTGGGGAGGAGCGACGTACGACGTTGCCCTGCGTTTCCTCGGTGAGGATCCCTGGGAGCGGCTGGCCCGTCTGCGTGAGACCATGCCCAATCTGAACCTGCAGATGCTGCTGCGCGGGCGCAACACGGTCGGTTACACGCCGTATCCGACCGAGGTGACGAGCGCGTTCGTGCACGAGGCTGCTCAGACCGGCATCGACATCTTCCGCATATTCGACGCGCTGAACGACGTCGAGCAGATGCGTCCGGCTATCGATGCGGTGCTCGAAACGGGAACAACGATCGCCGAGGTCGCCCTCTGCTACTCGGGCGACCTGCTGAACCCCAAGGAAGACCTCTATACCCTCGACTATTACTTGAGACTTGCTGAACGGATCGTCGAGGGCGGGGCGCACATTCTGGCCATCAAAGACATGGCGGGGCTGCTGCGTGCCGGAGCCGCCTCGAAGCTCGTCGCAGCACTGCGCAGCAGGTTCGACGTACCCGTGCACCTGCACACGCACGACACAGCCGGCGGACAGTTGGCGACGCTGCTCGCGGCGGCCGAAGCGGGGGTCGACGCGGTTGACGTCGCCAGCGCGGCAATGTCGGGTACGACGAGCCAGCCGTCGCTGAGCGCACTCGTCGCAGCAATTGCGAACACGCCTCGCGACACGGGCCTCGACCTCGCGGCGGTCGGTGAGCTTGAACCGTACTGGGAGGCCGTCCGGCGGTTGTACCGGCCGTTCGAGTCGGGGCTGCCCGCTCCGACCGGTCGCGTGTACCATCACGAGATTCCGGGCGGACAGTTGTCGAACCTCCGGCAGCAGGCCATCGCGCTCGGACTCGCCGACCGCTTCGAGGACATCGAGAACTGGTACGCGGAGGCCTCGCGCATTCTGGGACGTCCGACCAAAGTGACGCCGTCGTCGAAGGTCGTCGGGGACCTCGCACTGCAGCTCGTCGCACAGGGCGTCGACCCTGCCGAGTTTGAGGCGGACCCCGGGAAGTTCGATATCCCCGACTCCGTGATCTCGTTCATGGCGGGCGAGCTCGGCGATCTTCCGGGCGGCTGGCCGGAGCCGTTCCGCTCGAAGGTGCTGGAAGGCCGGACGGTGAAGTCCTCGATGCAGGATCTCACCGACGAGCAGAGCGCACGTCTGAGCGAGCCGGGTCGCGAACGGCAGGATGCGCTGAACGAGTTGCTCTTCCCGGGGCCGACCGAGGACTACAAGAAGACGGTCGAGGCGCACGGGGACCTATCCGTCGTCGACACGATCGACTATCTCTACGGCATCCAGCAGGGCGAGGAGCACTCCGTCGATATCGGCAAGGGTGTCACCCTGCGAGTCGCGCTCGAAGCGATGGGGCAGCCGGACGAGAGCGGCATGGTGACGGTCATGACCGTGCTCAACGGACAGCTGCGCCCCGTCTACGTCCGCGACCGATCCGTCAAGGTCGTGGAGGAGTCGGCTGAGCACGCTGACCCGACGATTCCCGGGCACGTGCCTGCACCCTTCGCCGGTGCCGTGACCGTGCAGGTCGAGCAGGGAGCCGCCGTCGAAGTCGGGGACACTGTCGCCACGATTGAAGCGATGAAGATGGAGGCAGCGATCACCGCACAGGTCTCGGGCACCATCGAACGTCTCGCGATCAGCGGTACCAGGCAGGTCGAATCAGGCGATCTCATCGCCGTTATCGCCGAGGGGTCGAAGTAGTGCCGCACGTCGAACTCGCCGTTCTTGGAGCCGGCAGCGGCAACACGGTACCCGGAAGGGCCTGGAAAGGCAGAGACGTGGCGCTCTTCGACGACGGAGAGTGGTTCGGCGGCACCTGCCTCAACGCCGGATGCATCCCGACAAAGATGTTCGTGCGCGTGGCCGATATCGTGCTCGAGGCGCAGCACCAGGGGCTCGGGCTCGACGGCAGCGTGCCGCACCCCGACTGGCATGCCGTGCAGGATCGAATTCTCGGCCGCACCAACGACATTTCGCTTTCGGGGGAGGCATGGCGAGACAAGACGACGCGTCTCGTTCGCGAGACGAGCGCACTGACCGGTGACCGTACGATCGTCACCGCATCCGGTGAGGAATTCACGGCCGATCGACTCGTGTTGGCTGCGGGTTCGCGGCCGCGTCCGCTCGGGTGCGACCATGATCCCCGCGACATTCTCACGAGTGATTCCGTCATGCGAGTGGACGAACTGCCGTCATCGATGCTCATCATCGGATCGGGTGCCGTCGCCGTCGAGTTCGCTCACGTGTTCGCATCGTTCGGAACGCAGGTGACGATCGCTGCCAGGGGGCCGCGACTGCTGCGCGCCTATGACGAGCTGATCGGTGAGCGATTCACAGAACTCGCGGACGCGCGCTACCGCGTATTGACGAACGTTTCGCCTCTCGCCGTTGAACGCGACGGTGAGGTTCTGCGTACGACGTTCGATAACGGCGATAGCGTCAATACCGAGGTCGTGCTGAACGCGTCGGGCAGAATCCCGAACACCGACCGGATCGCCGCCGATCGATTCGACACCGATCGCGCCAACCTGCTTGTGACCGATGACAGGATGCGCGTGCTCCGCGACGGGGAGCCGGTTGATGGAGTCTACGCACTCGGCGACATCACGAGCGGATTCGGACTCAAGCACGTCGCCAACCACCAGGCGCGCATCGTCGAGGCTCAACTGGCGGGGCGCGACGAACGCGACACGCTGGTGCCGGTACCGGGGGCAGTTTTTGCTGGACCTGAGGTTGCGCACTTTGGCATCCACGCCGCTGATGCGCCCAACGACGCCGTGGTCGTCACGCAAGACTACGGATCCACGGCATACGGGTGGGCGCTGGAAGACAGGACATCCTTCGTCCGCCTCATCGTCGGCCGCGACGGAACGCTGCTGGGAGCGCATATCCTCGGGCCCCAGGCGAGCATCCTGCTGCAGCCACTCGTGCAGGCGGCTTCCTATGGCCGAACGGTGCACGGGCTGGCTCGCGGTCAGTACTGGCCGCATCCGGCGTTGACGGAAGTCGTCGAGAACGCACTGCTTCAGGCCGAGGACGCACTCGCTGCTGGGGGAGCTGCATGAGTGTTCGTGAGATTCGCGTGTTCGGCGACCCCGTACTGCGGTCGAAATGCGACGAGGCACGGCTCGATGACCCCGCTCTTGCAGGTCTTGTGACCGATCTGCTCGATACCGTGCAGATTCCCGGGCGGGCGGGCGTTGCAGCGCCGCAGATCGGAGTCGGCGTTCGCGCCTTCAGCTATCTGGTCGAGAATCGACTCGGGTACGTGCTGAATCCGCGCCTTGTCGAAACCCGCGGTGAACTGGAACCGATCGACGAAGGCTGCCTCTCCGTGCCCGACCTGGGGTTCCTGACGCCGCGATATCCGTGGGCCAGGGTCGAAGGGATCGATCTGGATGGCAACCGCGTCGAGCTCGAGGGCGAGGGCCTCTTCGCGCAGATGCTGCAGCACGAGTGCGCCCACCTAGACGGTCGGCTCTACATCATGGAGCTCGACAAGCCGACCAGGATGCGCGCCATGGAGGCCATCCGCAACGCACCCTGGTTCTGAGGCTTCAGCAGTCAGCCCATGCTGATGCCGGAGGGGTTCTCCTTGTCGTACATCGCATCGATCTGCTCCGCGAAATCGGCGACAATATTCGCACGTTTGATCGACATCTTCGGCGTCAGGTGCCCGGTTGCCTCCGTGAAGACGTCTGGCAGGATGACGAAGCGGCGAACGGATTCGGCCCGAGACACGGCCTGGTTTCCGCGGCGCACCGCGGACTTCAACTCCTCGATGATCCGCTCGTTAGCCATAGCTTCCTCAATGCTCATGTTCTCGTCGAGGCCGTTGTTGGCGAGCCACTTCGGCAGCATCTCTCGATCGAGCGTGACGAGTGCCGAAACGTATGGCTTCTGCTCGCCGACGACGACGACCTGATCGACGAGGAGGTTCGCGCGAATCGGGTCCTCGATCTGTGTCGGTGACACGTTCTTGCCGCCTGCCGTAATGATGAGTTCCTTCTTGCGGCCAGTGATTTTCAGGTACCCTTCGCTGTCGAGCTCGCCGAGGTCTCCCGTTCTGAACCAGCCGTCGTCCGTGAAGACCTTCTGCGTCTCCTCGGCGTTGTTCCAGTACTCCTTGAAGACAGGAATTCCCTTGGCCTCGACCTCGCCATCCTCGGCGATGCGGAGACCTGTGCCCGGGAGCGCTGGGCCCACGGTGCCGATCTTGAAGTTGCCAGGGACGTTCACGGACACTGGAGCAGTGGTCTCGGTCAGACCGTAGCCCTCGAGGATGCGGATCCCGAGCGAACGATAGAAATGTCCGAGGAACAAGCCGAGCGGGGCTGAACCGGAAACCGCGTACTTGACGCGTCCGCCCATCGCCTTCTTCAGCTTGCCGTAGACGAGGATGTCGAAGAGCTTGAAGCGCATCTTCAGGCCGAAGGGAACCTTGCCCGCATCGAGCGCCTTCGAGTGCTCGACCGCAACGTGCGCGGCCCTGCGGAAGATCTTGTCTTTTCCGCCCGCGGCTGCCTTCTGCTCCGAAACGTTGTAGACCTTTTCGAATACTCGTGGTACGGCGAGCAGGAACGTCGGCTGGAAGGTGCCCAGCGACTCAACGAGCTTGGTCGTATCCGGTTGGTGGCCGACCTTGACACCTGCGTGCACGGCGAGCACCGAGATGAATCGGGCGAAGACGTGCGCGAGCGTGACGAAGAGCAGCGTTGACGCGCCCGGCTCGACGACCTCTTTCAGATCGACGGCGGCATTGCGGGAGAGTTCGACGAAGTTGGCGTGCGTGAGCACAACCCCCTTGGGTCGTCCGGTCGAGCCCGAGGTGTAGATGATCGTACCGACGTCGGTGCTTACCGCTCGTGTTCGGCGTTGTTCGACATCTTCGTCGGTGACATCCGCGCCGAGCTCGGCGAGTGCGTCGAGCCCGCCGTTCTCGATGATCCACGGCTCGTGCCGGATGTTCGCGACACTCGCTTCCGGAATATCCTGATAGCGACCTGCGAGCTCGTCGTTCTCGACGATGACCCACTGGGTGTTTCCATCGGTGATGATCCATTCCATCTGGGAAGGGGAGCTGGTTTCGTAGATCGGCACCATGATCGCGCCCGCGTAGTGAATGGCGAAATCGACGACGCTCCACTCGTAGCGGACCTTGCTCATGAGGCTGACGTGGTCGCCGGGCTGCACTCCGGCGGCGATCAAGCCTTTCGCAACCGCGATGACCCGCTGCTCGAACTCAGTGCTGGTGATGTCTCGCCAACCATCCCCCTCCGGAACCGCGAAGAGCGGAGCATTGGGTGATTGCTCAACGCGAATCCTCAGCAGATCGGCAATGTTGGCGTTAGGATCGGCTTTCACCACGGCTGGGCGGACGTCCTTGTCAGACACGAGTGCTCCTTTGCGCTTGAGGGGTTATTCATAATCCTAGTGTGCATACCGGTGCGTCATGTACCGGGCGCTACGCTTTACTGCGGGAGGTAACCACTTGTTTTACTGGCTTTTGAAGCACGGCATCGTCGGACCGTACTTCGACACCGTGTTTCGGCCGTGGGTTGTCGGGGAAGAGAACATTCCGAAGAACGGCCCCGTGATCATCGCGGGCAACCACTTGAGCGTCATTGATTCGTTCATAGCTCCTCTCGTGATGGAGCGCCGCGTGTATTACCTCGCAAAGTCGGATTACTTCACGGGTCGCGGTATAGCCGGCAAGCTCACGAAGTGGTTCATGCAGGGTGTCGGCCAGCTGCCCATCGACCGCTCAGGCGGTAAAGCCAGCGAGGCAAGTCTGAATACCGCGCTCAAGGTGCTGGGGCGAGGCGATGTGCTCGGTATCTACCCCGAGGGAACGCGCAGCCCGGACGGCAAGCTCTACAGGGGGCGAACCGGCGTTGCGCGCATGGTGTTGGAAGGACAGGTTCCGGTAGTTCCGTGTGTCGTCATCGACACCGAACGTGTCATGCCACCCGGTCAACGTTTGCCGCGCGCGGCCCGCATGGGTGTCATCTACGGCAGGCCGTTGGACTTCTCCCGCTACTACGGCATGACCGGCGACCGTTTCATCCTGCGCTCGATAACCGACGAGATCATGTACGAGATCAATCGACTCGGCGAACAGGAGTACGTCGATGTGTACGCGACGAGCGTAAAGGCGAAGGTCGAGGCCGAGCGTAACACGGCGAAACGGTCAAGAAGGAGCTCTAAGCGCCGATAGGATAGGCGGTTGGAGAGGAGTACAACACAATGAGCGATTTCCAGGCCGTCACCCATACTTCGAGCACGGTAGCGGGTCTCGACGCCTATCGCGACCTCCCCATTAAACAACAGCCGTCTTGGCCGGATTCGGCCGCGCTCGAAGCGGTTCGCAATGAGTTGTCAACGCAGCCCCCGCTCGTATTCGCGGGTGAGGTCGACAGGCTGCGCTCCAGGCTTGCAGAAGCGGCAGAGGGGAAGGCCTTTGTGCTGCAGGGCGGCGACTGCGCCGAGACGTTCGCGGCTGCCACAGCGGACAACATCCGCGATCGTGTCAAGACAATCCTGCAGATGGCAATCGTTCTGACCTACGGTGCTGCGATGCCCGTTGTGAAGATGGGGCGCATGGCAGGGCAGTTCGCGAAGCCCAGGTCGAGCGATTCGGAAACTCGCGGCGACGTCACGTTGCCCGCATATCGCGGTGACGTTGTCAACGGCTTCGACTTCACGGAAGAATCGCGCACCGCGAACCCGCGGCGCATCCTGGACGGCTACCACATGGCCGCCTCGACGCTGAACCTCGTACGGTCGTTCACGAACGGTGGTTTCGCCGACATCCGCGAGGTGCATCAGTGGAACCGCGGTTTTGCCGCGACGACCGCGTTCGAGCGTTACGAAGCGCTCGCCGGCGAGATCGAACGCGCTCTGCGATTCATGGAGGCGACGGGCACCGATTTCAAGAACATGAAGACCGTCGAGTTCTTCACGGGCCACGAGGGCCTGCTGATGGACTACGAGCGCCCCATGACCCGCATCGACTCCCGCACGGGCCTCGCCTACAACACGTCGAGTCACTTCCAGTGGATCGGGGAGCGCACTCGAGAACTTGACGGCGCGCATGTCGACTTCTTCTCGCGCATCCGGAATCCGATCGGTGTGAAGCTCGGTCCGTCGACGACGCCCGAGACGATGAAGGCGCTCGTCGACAAGCTCGACCCAGAGCGTGAGCCGGGTCGTCTTACGTTCATCACCCGGATGGGCGCGGGCCGTATCCGGGAGGTCCTCCCGGGGCTGCTGGAGGCGTCGAAGGATCTCGATTCGAAGCCGTTGTGGATCACCGACCCCATGCACGGCAATGGGATCACGACCGCGAACGGGTACAAGTCCCGTCGCTTCGATGACGTCATCGACGAGGTGCGCGGCTTCTTCGAGGCTCACCGCGAGGCGGGCACGTTCCCGGGCGGTGTGCACGTCGAACTCACGGGAGACGACGTGACCGAGTGCCTCGGCGGATCGGAGCGTATCGAGGAACTCGACCTCGAGAATCGTTACGAGTCGCTCTGCGACCCGCGGCTGAACCACAGGCAGTCCCTCGAGTTGGCGTTCCTGGTGGCAGAGGAGCTGCGCGCTCTTTAGCAGTGCACGGCAGAGCAGGGGCTCCGTGCGCGGGGCCCCTTCCTAGTGCTCGCCGACGACTGTGATGGTGGAGCCCTCAGGGACCTCGGTACCGATCTCGGGGTCAACGCTTTCGACGCCGAACGCACCCCAGAGTCGCCTCACTTGAATGTCGGTCTCCGGCACGACGTCGAAGCCGAGCTCTTCCAGTTCGTCGATGGCTTCCTGGAACGTCATGTCCGATACGTCCGGTATCTCCACCAGCGGTGGTCCGAGCGAGATCACGAGCGTCACGGTGTCGCCTTCCCGAACCGGGTTGTCCGGGACCTGCACTTCAATGACGTCGCCCTCGTCGACGTCGCGACTGTACTCGGTATCGATCGAGACTTCCAGATTGACGTCGTGCAGTGCGGATGTCGCTTCTTCCTGGGACTGTCCCGGCTGCGCCGGAATCCCGCCGAGCGAAAGAATATAGCCCATGGCCGTGCGCTCTTCGATCTCCGTTTCCGGTTCAAACGCTTCGCCTTCAGCGAGCAGCCCGACAACGACGGTGCCGCGTTCGACGTCGCGGTTGAAACGCCGGTCGACCAGGTCTTCGTCAAAGACGAAACCGGCGTCCTCGATAGCGGTCTGGGCCTGATCCTCCTGCATACCAACGATGTTCGGAGCCGGGAGATCCTGACGACCGGCTGACACGACGAGGGTCACGATTTCGTCTTTCGGGACGCTCGCTCCTGCTCCAGGTTGCATTTCGAGCACTTCGCCCGCAGGGACGTCGTAGTTGGGTTCGTCTTCACGTACAGGTGTCGTTTCAAGACCTGCGTTTGCGAGCATCTCGACGGCCTGCTCGTACGTGGCACCGGTTGTCTCGGGCAGATCGATACGTGCGCCCGGCCCGATACTCAACCACCAGCCGGTTATACCCAGGGTGACAGCGATGACAAGGGTTGCAGCCAACCAAACCAGTCCGCGACGACGCCGGGCGGTTGTCTTCCTCACCAGCGTGCCCGCGGTGCCGCTCACGGGTGGCGGTTTGTTTGCAGGGGCTACAACAGCGGGAGCCTCGGCGGTGTTGACCCGTTCGATCGCACGTGTCGTCGCCTGGGTGTCCGCTGACAGCAGCAGCGTTTGCTGCTGCTCGGTCATCCCGCCGCTGCGAACATCCTGCACGTGCTTCAGGAACTCGCCGGCATCCGACGGCCGCAGTTCAGGGTCGCGCTGCGTCGCCCACTCCACGATGAGGTCCAGCGAGCGGGGGATTCCCGGCTCGATAGAAGAAGGAGCCGGCACTTGCTCGTTCGCGTGCTGATATGCGATCTGCATCGGCTGCTCACCCGTGAAGGGCTGCTTGCCCGTCAGCATTTCGAAGAGCATGATCCCGACCGCGTAGATGTCGCTGCGCTTGTCCGCTTGCCCGCGAGTGACGAGTTCGGGGGAGAGGTAGGCGATCGTCCCCAGCAGTGCTTTG
>DXDC01000467.1 GCA_019115685.1 Candidatus Agrococcus pullicola | reverse complement strand
CGCAGTCGAAATCAATGAAGCCTTCGCCGCCGTGGGTATCGTCTCGACCAAGGCGCTCGGCATCGACGCAGCGATCGTGAACGCGAACGGCGGCGCGATCGCGATGGGGCATCCCATCGGCGCCTCGGGCGCGCGCATCGTCGGACACCTTGCCAGGCGTATCTCGCAGCTCGGGTCGGGCTCGGTCGGCGCCACCGGCATCTGCGGTGGCGGTGGCCAGGGCACCGCGCTCGTACTCGAAGCCGTGTAGTCGCCTGCGGCGTGCGGGTTACCAGATACCGCCGGGGCGCCGACGCACGCGCCATTCGATCGGCAGCCACGCTCGCATGAACAACCGGTAGCGACGCTCGTCCAGCACGAGCAACTGCGCCGTCACGTGATCGACGAGCGGGCCGAAGCGCTTCTTGGTCTGCGTGATCGCGTAGAAGGGGTGCTCCTCATTGTCGATCTCAGCCTCGGGCGTCGCCCCGAAGGCGTCGTACACTTTCGCGTCGGTGTTCTCCTTCGCCCACTGCATTGCGCGCCAGCGCATCATGTGGTGGCCGCCGCGGATCGCACGATCGGGGCGTGAGCCGCCGTCTTTCGCGACGAGGTACTTGCCGAAGTTGATCATGAAGCTGATGGCCTGCGGGCCCTCTTCGCCGTCGTACCCGAACCACCACAGTGCCTGACCGGAGCGATGGAATTCGCTCCAGTACTGTCGATACGCCTCGTATTCGCGATACCTATCGGAGCCCTTACCGCCGGCGACGGTTTGCATGAGCCGCCACATGGCTTCGTAGGTTTCCTCGGTGGGTTCCGTCACCCGCTCGACGACGTAACCGTTCTTCGTCGCGCTGCGAATGTGATTGCGAAGCCGCTTGTGGAACGACGCGAAGATTTCGTCCTCGCTCTTGTCCATGTCGACGAGCACCGTGTAGGTGTTGAGCATCCGGGGCAGCTCCGGCACGTAGCCGGCTCCGGAGAGAATGGCACGGTGTTCATCCGTGTCGGTTATAAACGGCTGGATCAGTACCGAGATGAGCCGGCCCGCGATCGTGGGGCCGTCGCGTTTGAGCGCTTCGGTTACCGCCGGGATGTCCTCGGGGTCGCATCCCGGACCCTGCAGCAGGTTCCACTGGACGCCGAGTGGGCTCCTGTGCTCGAGCGTGAGCGAGTACACGGAGTACGGGCCCTCCATCACGAGGTACCGGACGCGGAGCCCATCCCACTGTTTGTAGCGGGCGTAGGCGAGCGTCTGCGTCCAGAGTCCGCCGTCGCGGTTGGTCAGTACGAGGTCGTCCCACCCGGCGATCTCGTCGGGGGTTGCCTCTCGGACCCGCCACTCGTGCTTCATTCCCGACTGCTCCTTCTTCTTTCGCGTTAGCTGCGAGTGTAGTGACGCTATTCGCCGGGAAGGGCGAGGCGCGCAGGCGACCCGTGTCGTGCGCTTCCGTCTTCGTTCCAAAGCCCCGAGCATCCGCGCCTGTGGCTGTCGACGGGATGGGTGTCCACCAACCCGATCGCCTCCATCAGCGCGAACATCGTCGTGGGCCCGACGTGTTTGAAGCCGAGCGACTTCAACCGCTTGGCCAATGCGATCGACTCGGGAGAGACGGTCGGCGCATCCTCAGCGCTGCTCGGAACGGGCGTACTGGTCGGGATGTGCGACCAGACCAGCGCCGCCAGCCCGCCGTCTGACCGAAGTCCTACGGTGGCTTGGGCGTTCGCGACCGTCGCACGAATCTTCCTCTCGTTGCGGACGATAGCGGCGTCCTGCATTGCGGCGGAGATCTCCCGCTCGCTCCACGTGGCGACCGCGTCCGGGTCGAAATCGTGGAATCGCATGCGGAACGCGTCACGCTTGGCAAGGATTGTCGCCCAGGAAAGTCCCGACTGGAAGACCTCGAGACTTATGCGTTCGAAAACACCGCGTTCGTCCGTCACCGGGACGCCCCATTCGTTGTCGTAGTACTCCCGGAGCAGGGGAGAGGCGCTTGCCCATGCCGGTCGAGTACGTCCGTCGTCTGTTTGCGCAGTGCTCACAGCATCATTCTCGCACCGAAGGCTCGTAGACTGAGCGGATGAATTCGTCTGTGGGAGCGTGGCGAAAGGGCCTGTCGGTCGCGATCGCAACAAGTCTGTACGGGGTCTCTTTCGGAGCGCTCTCTGTCGCCAGCGGGCTGTCCATCCTCGAGACGATGCTGCTCTCGCTCCTCATGTTCTCCGGTGGCTCGCAGTTCGCGCTCGTCGGCGTAGTCGCCGCCGGCGGGACGGCAGCGGCGGCTATTGCTACTGCCGGTGTGCTGGGTATACGAAACACGATCTACGCGATCTCGCTCCGGCGATTGATACCGCCGACGAAACTGACGCTCGTGCCGGCTGCCTGGGTGACGATCGACGAGTCCACGGCGGTTTCACTCGCGGGAAAGAACGAAGGCGAGAGCCGCGTCGGGTTCTGGGTGACGGGCGTCGGAATCTTCATCGGCTGGAATATCTGCACCCTGATCGGCGCGATCGTCGGTGACATCCTCGGAGATGTTCGAGCGTACGGCCTCGATGCCGCTGCAGCAGCCGCGTTCCTGGCGCTGCTGTGGCCCCGTCTACGGCATCGGCAGGCGGTTGCAGTCGGGGCCGCTTCGGCAGCGCTGGCGGCCGTTGCCGTTCCTGTGCTGCCGGCGGGCATTCCCGTGCTCGCCGCTGTCGTAGTCGCTGTGGTCGTCGCACTGACGAACTGGTTCGGCCGTGAACGAGCAGAAGGAGTTCTTCGGTGACACTGCTCCATACGGTCTTGCTGGCAAGCATCGTCGTCTTGGGCCTGAAACTACTGGGATACGCGGTGCCGTCTCGTTGGTTCGTCGGACCCAGGCGGGAGCGACTGCTGGAGCTTTCAACGATCAGCCTGCTCGCGGCGCTTACGACAGTGCAGGCTTTCGGATCCGGGCAGTCGCTCGAGTTGGACGCTCGTGCTCCCGCTCTCGGTGTCGCGGCACTGCTGCTGGCGGTCAGAGCGCCATTCATCGTTGTCGTATGCGTCGCCGCGGTCGTAGCCGCCGTGCTCAGACGCACAGGAATCATGGGGTAACGATCCGTATGCTAGAGCAACCTCGCACGACAGAACCTCACGTTGAGGTTAAGCGTGCGAGTTTCAGCCCTTTCGCGTAGGCTGTTCTTTCAGCATCGCCCAGTAGGAGAGACGTTCATGGCAGACAACACCCGGAACGGTCCGGAGACCACGCAGTCCTACAAGGACGACTACCGGGCTCAGCTATCCGCGATGATTTCGGGCGCGAGTCCCGAAGAACTGGAAGCCGTCGCAGCACTGCCCAGCGGATCGGCGCTCCTGATCGTCCGCCGCGGGCCCAACGCCGGAGCTCGGTTCCTGCTCGATCGTGACGCCACGGTCGCAGGGCGTCACCCCGATGCAGAGATCTTCCTCGACGATGTCACCGTGAGTCGCAAACACGCTGAGTTCCTGCGATCGGGAACGGTGTTCGAGGTGCGTGATCTCGGATCTCTGAACGGCACCTACTTCGGTGGCGAACGTATCGAACGGAAGCGTCTCGTTGACGGTGCTGAAGTTCAGGTCGGTAAGTACCGCTTGACTTTCTACGCATCCCGAGCGGACGCGGTGCCTGACCAGTGAATGCGCAGCCGGCACGGGCGTCTTCCGGCCTGCTGTCCATCGGGCAGGTGCTCCAGCGCCTCAGTAGCGAATTTCAAGACCTTTCGCCTTCGAAGCTCCGGTTTCTCGAGGATCAAGGGCTCGTAACCCCCGAGCGCACCCCGAGCGGCTACAGGAAATTCTCGGCAGAGCATGTGGATCGCATACGCACGGTTCTCACGCTGCAGCGCGATCACTATCTGCCGCTCAAAGTGATCCGCACCTACCTTGAAGACGTCGATGCCGGACGTCGTCCGCAGCTGCCGGGCACGAACATCGATGTGCAGGGCCGCAGCATTCTTACTTCCGAACGACGCCTGAGCAGAACTGAGCTCATGGAGGAGACTGGTGCAACTCGCCAACTGGTGCTGGACGCGCAGCACGCCGGAGTCATCCCGTCTGCTGAACCCTTCAACGAGTCGACGGTCGTCGTGACCGGGGCGCTGGTTGAACTTTCGCGCTTCGGTATCGAGCCACGGCATCTGCGAGGAATGCGCGGTGTCGCGGAGCGTGAGGCTGCGCTCATCGAACAGGCAGTGAAGCCCCTTCGCGGCAAGCGCGACACGGCCGCAAAGGCCCGTGCCGCGGAAGCCGCAACCGAGATGGCTTCGCAGATGCAGGTGATTCGCGACGCGCTGTCGAAGTCGGCTCTGAGTCAGTTGATCTAGTGGCGGCCGCAGAAGCCGCACGCTGGTCCGTGTGGCGGATGATCTGCCTCGGCTTGTTCACGGGAATCTTCTCCGGGCTCTTCGGCGTCGGCGGCGGGATCAT
>DXDC01000466.1 GCA_019115685.1 Candidatus Agrococcus pullicola | reverse complement strand
AGCAACGGCAATCTGCCGCAAACCGGCAGCGGCATCCCCGCCATCAGTCTGCTCGCGGCCGCAGCGCTCGCGCTGCTGGGCGGCTCGGCGTGGATGTTCCGACGAAGGGTTACCAGCTAGCCACCGCGTCCTCGAAAGCGGAGCCGGTTTTCGGCCGGCTCCGCTTTCGCACGTTGTAAACAGAAGATGCACCCGTGCCTTGACACTGGGCGTACACTGTCGGGTGGCCTTCTGCACGAAACCGGCGGAAGATGCCGCTGGCGGGACACGATCTCCGCTTCACCGCAAACTCCACCAGGGCGTCAGCCCAGTAATGAGAACCACTCCACTATGTCCGCATCCCAAACTGCAACGACCGACAAACCCCTGAATTCGCCGCGCAAAGTCATCCTCGCCAGCCTCATCGGTACATCGATCGAGTTCTACGACTTCTATGTGTACGCGACCGCCGCGGTGCTCGTCTTTCCCGCGCTCTTCTTCGCAGCGGAGAACGAGACCACGAGCCTGCTCGCGTCCTTCGCCGTCTTCGGCGTCGCGTTCGTGGCTCGTCCGCTCGGCTCGATCATCTTCGGTCACTTCGGCGATCGTGTCGGCCGCAAGGGAACGCTCGTCGCGTCGCTGCTCACCATGGGTATCGCAACCACGCTGATCGGTGTGCTGCCGACTGCCCACGTCGCCGGATGGGAGATCCTCGCACCCACGCTGCTCGTGATCATGCGCTTCGGCCAGGGCCTCGGGCTCGGCGGCGAGTGGTCGGGAGCGGCACTGCTGGCAACGGAGAATGCCCCGAAGGGCAAGCGCGCCATCTTCGGCACCTTCCCGCAGCTCGGCGCCCCCATCGGCTTCATCCTGGCGAACACCGTCTTCATCCTCATCAGCTACGCCATGACCGAGGAGCAGTTCTTCTCGTGGGGCTGGCGCATCCCCTTCTTAGCAAGCGCCGCGCTCGTGATCGTCGGCCTCTGGGTGCGTATCTCGCTGTTCGAAACGCCTTCCTTCACCAGAATGGTCGAGAAGGAAGCCGTCGCGAAGGTGCCACTCGCTCGCGTGTTCAAGACCGCGTGGAAACCGCTGATCCAGGGCACGTTCATCATGTTCGCCACCTATGTGCTCTTCTACCTGATGACCACGTTCACGCTGACGTTCGGCACTACCTCGACCGACGCGGATGTCGCCGGACTCGGATACGAGCGCACGAACTTCCTGTGGATGCTGATCTTCGGCGTCGTGTTCTTCGGCATCTTCACGCTCATCGCCGGGCCGCTCGCCGAGAAGCAGGGCCGCCGCAAGATGCTCATGTGGGTTACCGCGCTCATCGCACTGTTCGGGTTCCTGTGGGTACCGCTCTTCGGCGGCGGCTTCATCGGCACGATGGCGATGCTCACGATCGGCTTCACGCTCATGGGCCTGACGTTCGGGCCGATGGCCGCCTATCTGCCCGAACTCTTCCCGGCAAACGTCCGCTACACCGGTAGCGCGATCTCGTACAACGTCTCCAGCATCATCGGTGCCGCGATCGCGCCGTTCATCGCCGTCGCACTCTGGACAGCGGGCGGAGGCAGCACCTTCTGGGTCGGCGTGTACCTCGCGGGCGCTGCGCTGGTCACGCTGCTCGCACTCGTGCTGACGCACGATACGAAGGACATCGACTACGAGGGCAACCTCGAGTAGTCGTTCTCGTTGACGACGGTGGCCGTACCCTCGTGGGTGCGGCCACCGTCGCGCGGGGCTAACGATCCGGCAACGATCGAGTCAGTCGCGACCGTGCTGATAGACATCGGGGATGCCGTCGCCGTCGGCATCGACGCTCTCGCGCTCCGAGATTTTCTTGTAATGCCGGTTTCGGATGGACAGCACGACGCTCGCGAGCAGCGCAGCAAGCAACGAAGCCTTGAGCACTGCTGCCTTGGCGAAGTCCTGCTCCTGACTGCCGAACGGAAAACTCAGCTCCGTGACAAGCAGCGAGACGGTGAAACCGATACCGGCCATGGCACCGACGCCGAACAGATCGATCCAGCGATATGAGCGATCGAGCTTGCGCCGCGTGAACTTCAAAGCGAGCCAAGTGGTCAGCGTGATACCTACCGGCTTGCCGATGACGAGCGCCGCCATGATGCCGAGCGTTACCGGTTCGGTCAGCGAACCGACGAGCCCCTCCCAGCCGCCGACATCTACCCCGGCTGCGAAAAACGCGAACACCGGCACCGCCAGCCCCGCCGACAGCGGCCGGAATCGGTATTCGAACGCCTCGCAGAGGCCGCGAGCGCGCAGCGTCTCTTTGTAGAAGACGGGCACCGCGAACCCGAGCAGGACCCCCGCGACCGTCGCGTGCACACCGGATGCGTGCACGAAGGCCCAGGCGATGATGCCGATAGGGAGCAGGATCACCCAGGCAGCGAGACGGTTCGTGCCGAAGAACCGTCTGAGCACACGTGCGATGACGCCGTAACCGATGATCAGCAGCAGGCCGGCACCGAGGGGCAGGAACTCGATCTGCTCAGTGTAGAAGATCGCGATGATGCCGATCGCGATCAGATCGTCGACGACTGCCAACGTCAGCAGGAAGATACGGAGCGGCGAAGGGAGGTGCGAGCCGATGATCGCCAGCACGGCAACTGCGAACGCGATGTCGGTTGCGGTAGGGATGGCCCAACCGCGCGCGAGACCGTCCTGCTGGCTGGTGATGGCCAGGTAGATGACGGCGGGAAGAGCGACACCGCCAAATGCTGCTGCGATCGGCACGATGGCCGTGCGCACACGACGCAGGTCCCCCGCGACGAATTCTCGTTTGAGTTCCAGTCCGACGAGGAAGAAGAAGATTGCGAGCAGGCCGTCCGAGGCCCACGCTCCGACCGAGAGGTTCAAATGCAGGGCCTCGATGCCGAACTCGAAGTCTCGGATGGCGAAGTAGGTTTCAGACCACGGCGTGTTTGCCCAGATGATTCCGACTGCCGCGAACACCACGAGCAGCATGCCGCCGATCGTCTCCTTGCGGAGAATCTTGCCGATGCGATTCGCCTCCGCGTGGGACCCGTACTCGGGGAACGGAGCTACCTCGTCGGGGAGATTCGCTCGCTTCGTCGCCTCGACGAGTGCAGCACGTGATCGTCGCCGCTCCTGTGCATCATCCTGTTCAGCTGGCAAGAGAGCCTCCGTTCGTTCATGATCCATCCAATGTCGACCAGACTTCCCGACGCACCGGCTCTAGCGTACAGGGATTCATCTCCGGCACCAGAACGTCAACTCAAGTTGACAATCGTGCTGCACCGCGGGCAGAATTGGGGCGTGAAGAGCGCGACGGATCCCCTGCCGGACGCCTCCGAGCATCCCATCGCGGAACTGCGTCGCATCGTGGAGCAGCAACGCGAGCTCGAGCGGAAAGCGGACGTGCTCGTTCGCGCGGCTCGCAACCAGGGGCACTCATGGGAGTCGATCGCGAATGCGCTGGGCGTCTCCAAGCAGGCAGCCCACAAGAAATTCGGAAAGTGACCATTGCAAAGAGCACCAGCGCGGCGCACCCCGCGCCCACATCGATCAGGGCAACCGAGAGAGGGGCGAACCCATGCCGCTACTGCGTAGGCAGAAGCAGGAAGACGGGCCGAAGGCGAGCCTGAAGGAGCTCCTCCCCTACCTCTTCGTTCGCCGCAGGCTGTTCGTGACGGCCATCGCGCTGTCGCTCGTGGGTGCGTTCACGTCACTCGTCCAACCGCTGATCGTGCAGCACCTGATCGGCAGCGTCGAACAGCAGCAACCTCTCGGGTGGCTGCCGCTGTTTCTCGTCGCGTTCGTGCTCGCGGACGCGATCGTGGCCGGCATCGAGCACTTCCTGTTGCAGGTCATCGGCGAGAACGTGGTGCGCCGAAGCCGCAAGCGCCTCGTCATGCGGATGCTGCACCTGCCGATCGCGGAGTTCGATGCCCGCCGTACCGGTGATCTCGTCTCGCGCGTCGGCAGTGACACGACGCTCCTGCGCGCCGTACTCACGCAGGGGCTCGTGGAAGCCATCGGAGGAACCCTGACAATGATCGGCGCCATCATTTTCATGGCGTTCCTCGATCTCACGCTGCTGGGCATCACGATCGGCGTTGTCGTGGTCGCATTCGTGCTCATCGGCGTCGTCATGCCGTTCCTGTCCAGGGCGACACGGGCGGCGCAGGAGGAGGTAGGAAAGCTGACGAGCGCGCTCGAGCGTTCTATCAGCGGCGTGCGTACGATCCGTGCCGCCGGAGCGACGGACGCAGAGATCAGCGAAATCGGCAACCGCACCGATGACGCCTACCGGGCCGGCGTGCGCGTCGCGCGCATCTCAGCGCTGTTCGTCACGATCTCGAGCGTCGCCATCCAGGTGGCGTTCCTCGCCGTTGTCGGCGTTGGCGGCGTGCGCGTCGCTGCCGGCGACCTCGCGATCGGGGCGCTCGTCGCCTTCCTCATGTTCCTGTTCCTGATGATCATGCCGCTGGGCCAGCTCTTCGGCGCAATGTCGGCGGTATCGCAGGCGCTCGGCGCGCTGGGGCGCATCCAAGAGATCGTCCGCATCCCGTCGGAGGCTGAGAGCGAGCCCGTGCGATCGGGCGCGCCGAGCGCATCGGGCAGCTCCGCTATTGAATTCGCGGCAGTCTCGTTCCGCTACCCGGATGCCGTGCTGGAAGCCGCCGACACCGCTGCCGACCCAGTACCCAAAGCAGTGCTCGATCACGTGTCGTTCCGTGTGCCGACCGGCAGCAAGGTCGCGCTCGTGGGGCCGTCCGGCGCCGGAAAATCGACCACCTTCGCACTGATCGAGCGCTTCTACGAGCCGTCATCCGGCACCATCTACGTCGACGGCCACGACACCGTGAGCGTACCGCACGAGGAGCTGCGCGCACGGATCGGCTACGTGGAGCAGGACGCCCGCGTACTCGCGGGTTCGATACGGGACAACCTGCTCATCGGCTCGTACGATGCGAGCGAGGAAGACATGCTCGAGGTGCTCGAGCGCGTCAATCTCGCCGATATCGTTGCTCGCACCGACGCGGGGCTCGATGCACAGGTCGGCGAGGGCGGCGTCAAGCTCTCGGGAGGTCAGCGGCAGCGGCTCGCGATCGCGCGCGCTCTGCTGGCGGCACCGCCCGTCCTGCTGCTGGACGAGTCGACATCGAGCCTCGACTCATTGAACGAGGTGCGCATGAAGGAAGCCATCGACGAGGTGTCACGCGGGCGCACGCTGCTCGTCATCGCGCATCGCTTATCGACCGTCGTGGACTCCGACATGATCGTCGTGCTGAACGATGGCCGGGTGGAGGCGACGGGAACCCACGCCGAACTGCTGGAGTCGTCGACGCTGTACCGCTCGATCGCCGATCACCAGCTCCTCGCCTCCTAGCGCTCCAGAACATCTCTGCCGAGCGCCCCCACCGCATTCGAAGGCACACTTCTCGGTCTATCCATGGAATGAACGCGCTATACGGGCGTGCCGCCATGCATCGACCGAGAAGTGTGCCGGAATGATCAACCGATAATCCGGCACACTTCCTCGCAGTGGATCAGCCGAATTCGACGACGGCAGCCGGATTCGTCAATACGACGACCGGAGTCACCATCGAGTAGCCCGCGGCGTCGATAACGCTGCGATCGATATGCAGCAGCGGGGTTCCTGCGCTCACTCGATCGCCCTGGCTCACGAGCGGCGTGAACCCGGCACCGTGGAGCTTCACCGTGTCGATGCCGACATGGATCAGCAGCTCGGTGCCGTCCTCGAGTGCGAGGCCGATCGCGTGGCCCGCGCCCGCGAAGGTGACGACCGTCGCATCGGCGGGCGCAACGACGGTGTCGCCCGTCGGCGCGATCGCCAGGCCCGGGCCGAGCGCCCCGGATGAGAACGCCTCGTCGGGCACATCCTGGAGCGGCACAACCTCTCCCTCGATCGGCTGCATGAGTCGAAGCACCGCGGGTTCGCCGGATGCTTCATCCACATTCGCCGCCGCAGGCGCCTCAACCGGTTCGGCCGCCCCGGAGAGGATGTCCTCCATCGCGTCCTTCACGAACTGCACGTTGAG
>DXDC01000465.1 GCA_019115685.1 Candidatus Agrococcus pullicola | reverse complement strand
GTCGATGATCGACTGCGCACGCGTCTGGGCTTCCGAGAGGATGCTGTTGGACTTCGCCACCGCGGATGCCTCAACCTGCTTGGCCTGCGCGCGAGCGAGATCCTCGAATGCTTTCGACTGCTCGGCAATGTGGTTGGCGTGCTGCAGCGCGCTCTGCACCTTCTCGTTGGCATCCTGCGTGATGCGCTCCGCGTGCGCCAGGGCCTGGTTGTGCAGACGCAGGTATTCCTGCTGTGCTTCGTCTTCGCGGCGCTTGACTGCTGCGTCGAGCTCGAGCTCGCGAGCTTTCGCCTCGCGCATGATGCGTTCGGCTTCGGTGCGCAGGGCATCGGTCTCTCGCGTTGCCTGCGAACGCAGTGCCGCGCTGGCGCGCTCGGCTTCCGCAACGATTACCTGCGCCTCGCTCTCGGCCTGCTGGGTGCGCTGGTCGAGCGTTGCACTGCGCTCTTCGATCTCGGCTTCGTGCGCCGACTTCTCGGTCTGGATGCGCAGCCGAGCCTGCTGCTCTTCGTGCTTTGCCTCAGCCAGGATGCGCTCGGCATCTTCCTCGGCTTCCTTGCGCAGCTTCGCCGCCTGATTCTTAGCGTCCTCGTGCATGCGCTCGGTCTGCTGCGAAGCGCCGTCGATCAGGGTCTGCGCCTGCTCCTCGGCCACGCGCAGGATCTCAGCGAAACGAGCGGGATTCTCGTCGTCGCCGTCCATGACTTCCTGACCGAGCGTCTCAGCACGCGCCTCAGCCGACTGCGCACGCGAATTCGCCTCCGCAACTTCGGCCTGCAGTGCGAGGATCCGCGACTCCGCGGCTTCCATGTCCTCCCGCAGGTGCGCGATCTGGGCATCCGCTTCTTGGCGGCTGCCCACCGCGGAGCGGCGAGCCTGCTCGATCTGGTCCTTCAGCCTCTGCAGCTCGGCATCGACCTGCTCCTTGTCGTAACCGCGGAATGCCTGCGCAAACTGGGATGAGGGCTCGCTCACTGTTGGTCTCCTGTCGATTGAGATGGCTGTTCAGCATGGTATCGGCTGCGGGGTTCTACGTCATCCGGAGTCCGCCGCGCCTTGGTGCGCTCGGCCTGCGCCGCTAAATCGGCATCGTCCGGATAACCGACTTCCATGAGTGTCAAACCGTTCGCGGGCATGAGCGGGATCGCGCTTGAGCGCCGTCGCTCCTGCAACAGGCTCTCGGCGGCTGCAAGCCCGAGCCGGCCCTCGCCGACTGCGACACAGGCGCCTACGAGCGACCGCACCATCGAATGGCAGAATGCGTCGGCGAGCACGTGCGCTTCGAGTATGCGCCCCGGCCCATCGGTTTGGATGAACCGCCAGGAGAACTCGCGCAGTTCGCGAATCGTCGTGGCTCCCTCGCGCGGCTTGCAGAACGCGGCGAAGTCATGCAGCCCCGTCAGCAGCTCCGCGGTGTCCTGCATCGCGTGGAGAGCGAGTTCGCGACGCCAGTGCGCAGCGTCCTTGGCAAGGGGGTTTCGAGTGTCGAGCTGCAGCCGGTACCGATAGCGACGAGAGGTGGCGCTGAATCGAGCATCGAACCCTTCGGGGGCGACCGAAGCACGCAGCACGGCGATGTCGGATGCGCGCATGAGCGAGTTGAGCCGATGCGGGAGACGGTCGATGTCGGCGATGCCTTCGGGAGCATCGAAATGCGCGACCTGACCGAGCGCATGAACACCGGCGTCGGTGCGGCCCGCGACCGTGACCGGCGCGGGTTCACGAACGACCGTTTCCAGGGCGCTTTCCAGTAAACCTTGACACGTTCTCAAGCCTGGCTGTTTGGCCCATCCCGTAAACTCGGTGCCATCGTATGCCACGTCGATGCGTATCCTCGTGCGGCTGGCTGCCATGCCCCAACCCTATCCAGTCTCCGCGGAACAAGTGCGAGTCGAGAAGATGCCCTCCCCTACCTCTACGCCCGTTGCTTTGCATCGAGACGGCCACATCGCCGGGCTCGATGGATTACGCGCAATCGCGGTCGGACTGGTGCTCGTCTATCACCTCTTCCCCGGCTTGCTTCAGGGCGGATTCATCGGCGTCGATGTGTTCTTCGTGATTTCCGGTTTTCTCATCACGACACTGCTGCTGCGCGAGCATGCGAAAACGGGGCGCATCGCGCTCGGGTCCTTCTGGCGGCGTCGCGCGCGACGCCTGCTGCCCGCTATCGTACTCGTGGTGCTCACGTGCGGAGCACTCGCTGCCATCGTGGGCGGTGACACGCTCGTCGACATCGGGCGGCAGGTGCTGGGTTCGCTGACGTTCTCGTACAACTGGCTCTCGATCGCATCCGGCTCCAGTTACTTCGATCAGACCGCACCGGAGTTATTCCGCAACTTCTGGTCGCTCGCCGTTGAGGAACAGTTCTATATCGTGTGGCCGCTGCTGTTCATCGTCTGCATGGTGGCAGGTGGTCGTGCTGTGACGCGCGAACGCACCCCGAAGGTGGACGGTCGTCTCGTGCTCGGCCTCGCCTCGCTCGTGATCGGTGTCGCGTCGGTTGCCTGGATGCTCGTACTGTACCCGGGCACCGGCGACGCGACCAGGGTCTATTTCGGCACGGACACGCACGCGTTCGGCCTCGTCATGGGTAGCGCGCTGGCGTGCTCGCTCTTCAACGCGCCCGTCCTCAAGGGTGCTCGAACGCGGGCATCCATTGCTGCGCTCGGGATCGTGTCGGTTGTGACGCTCGTCGTACTGTCTGCGATCATCGACGACTACCAGTCGTGGACCTACCCGTGGGGTCTGCTGCTCGCGAGCACCGCCTCGGCCGGCGTTATCCTCGCGGTCATGCTGTGGCCGCGACTGGGGAAGTTGCTGGATTCGGAACCCCTGCGCTGGATAGGCGTGCGCTCGTACGGCATCTACCTCTGGCACTGGCCGTTCGTCGTTCTGACCGCTGAGGCCCTGCGCGGCAGCCTCGCGACACCGTTGATCGGGATGCTCGTGCTGGGCGGCACGCTCGTCGTCGCTCACATCTCGCACCGCTGGATCGAACAGCCGTTCCGTCAGCACGGGTTCCGGGTCATTGCCAGGCACACGCGGCTCAGCTGGGTCGGCGCGAGCCGCAGCCGGCGTCGCACTATGCTCCTGACCGCATACGGGCTCATAACCGCGCTGCTGCTGGGCACGGGAATCATCAACGACCCCGGCGTCACTCAATCGGCGCGCGGCATCAGCGACGGGCAGGACCACCTGTCGACGCAGGAGCCGCCGGACCCCT
>DXDC01000464.1 GCA_019115685.1 Candidatus Agrococcus pullicola | reverse complement strand
GGCCATCATCAAGAACAGGTGCTCGTTGAAGAACGGCACGATGAACGAGAATCCGCGTGACACGGTTTCGGAGTCGATGCCCAACGCGAGTACGAACCCTAAGGCGAGAAGGGCAGACACTCCAGGAGGATCCCCTGCACGAGTTGCAAGACCGCTGCCCATCTGATCTGGCGCTTCGCGGGGCTTTTGGAGTTCCGCTGCCTCATGACCCCCAGCCTATGGCGGTCTCGCCCGCTTCTCTTCCTATACACAAGTGCTGATAAATACAGATACACATCTGTTCAAAGGTTGCAGTAGACGACGAGAGGTGCCACGGTGGGCGCTGACGGAGGAGCAGATTCGTGCCTGGGCAACTTCTGGCCGAGCGGATTGCCCGAACTTACAGCGGCCGTGAAAACGCGGGAAAGCGAAACCCATGGCTCAGTTTCGCGACTCCTTCGACGTCGAGGCGTCAACCGAGATCGTGTTCGAATGCCTCACCACGAACTCGGGTGGCTTCTCCAGTCGCTAGTCAGGCCCGGGTGCACCGGATACGTGGAAAGCGTACTCCACGACGTAGGACGGCTTTTCCATCTCCTCATGATGTGTCGCCGCAACTGCCGTCGACCGCAACTTTCGGAGGGCCATCCCGATGGCGCGATCCTTTATCGTTGCCCGTCGCTGGCCGAGTCATGACCCGCGGACGCTGTCGGGGGCCCGTGGCAGGATGATGGCATGCCTGAGTTGCCGGAGGTCCAGGGGTTGACAGTGTTCCTCGGTGAGCGTCTCGTGGGGAGCGAGATCACTCACGCGAACGTCACCTCGTTCTCCGCACTGAAGACATTCGATCCGCCCATCGATGCCCTCACGGGGGCCAAGGTCACCGCCGTCGCAAGACATGGCAAGTTCGTTTCCCTGAGATGCAGCGGCAATCAGTTTCTGATCTTTCATCTTGCGAAGGCCGGCTGGCTCCGCTGGTACGACGCGCTCCCGGCGACGATGATCAAACTGGGCAAGTCGCCGATCGCATTGCGGATGGGCTTCGACGATGGCAGCGGTTTCGATCTCACCGAGGCCGGGACGAAGAAGTCCCTCGCCGCATACGTGGTGCGAGACCCGAGCGAAGTGCCGGGAATCGCTCGACTCGGGCCGGATCCATTCGACGCCGGATTCACCCGCGAATCGTTCGCAGCACTACTCTCGGGGCGCCGTACGCAGATCAAAGGCCTGTTGCGCGACCAGTCGGTGATAGCCGGCATCGGCAATGCCTACTCCGACGAGATCCTGCACGCAGCACGCATGTCTCCCTACGCGATCGCGGCGGGACTCGAGGACGATGACATCGAACGGCTCTACGAAGCGATGCAAACGACGCTGCAGAAGGCCGTCATTGAGGCATCAGGTAAACCGCCAGCCAAGCTGAAGGATGCGAAGCGCGGAGGGATGCGGGTGCATGCCCGCAGGGGTGAGAAGTGCCCTGTCTGCAACGACACCGTGCGCAGCGTGTTCTTCGCAGACCGCTCGATGGAGTACTGCGCAACCTGTCAGACGGGCGGCAAGGTCCTCGCTGATCGGCGCCTTTCACGACTCTTGAAGTGACACGGCAGTGCATCGTCCGCGAGCGTATAGTCAGGGTCATGGGTGCGTGGGAGACAGGCAGCGGCGTCCTCGAATTCCCCGACGGCCGTCGAGTCCGTGGTCGAGGGCTGCGGGGATCGATCGAAGAGGGGGACCCCGAGTTCGGGATCTACCTCCAGGATCGTGACCCTTGCATCGATACCTGGCCTAATCGATGGGTGCACTGGCCGGACTTCGCGCTGCCGGCTTCCACGAACGATGCTGTGGCCGCGATGCGCGAAGCGTACGATCGCGCGTCATCGGAGCGCGTGGAGATCGCCTGCGGTGCGGGGATCGGCCGCACCGGAAGCGCGTTGTCGGTGCTCGCAGTCATGTGCGGTGTCGACGCCGATGCTGCGGTGGCCTGGGTTCGCGAGCACTATCACCGAGGCGCGGTAGAAACAGAGCAGCAGCGCCGCTGGGTGAGTGAGGTCGCGGCATCCTTGGCTCGCTGAATGCCGGCTACCGAACCCGCTAAGCAGCTATTGCGTTCGCGCATAGACCGTGATGGAGGCGTCCTCCGCTGCGCCCTGCTGCGTGACGACGTGGTCTTCTGTGACGGAGATCACGCGACCTTCGAGAGGGATTCCATGCTGTGTGCCAGATCGATCCACGACTGTCGTGGTGTCATTGGCATGGTTGTAGAGGAACATGTACTCGTCGTGCGCCAGCGCCGGGATCCCCGCCTCCTGATCGAGCTCGACCCCGGAGAGCGACCATTCGTCTTCCTCCGCGAGCAGCGTGGTCAAGGCATCGAGGCTGTCCAGGCTGCGGTAGCCGATCATCCCGGTCACAGGATCCATGACGGGGGTTGAGGCGATGTCATCGACTGTGTGCAGCAGCGCACCGTCGGCCAAGTCGATGACGTTGTACTGCGCTCCTGAGTCTTGGGTTACGTCGAGAAAAATGGCTCGCCCGTCTCCAGCGCCCTCGAGTTGAGCAAGGGGGAATTGCTCGGATGCATTCCAGACTTGCTCTCCCGTTGCCATATCGATCGCGACAGGTCCGCCGGCGCCATGTGTAAATCGGCCATCGGAAACGGATTCCGGAGGTTGCAGAGATATGAGTCTGTCGTCGACGACCCGGTTGGCAATCACAGCTGGTGCCGTCCACAGTTCTTCGCCCGTATCCGGTGACAGGGCAACGGTGCGGAACAGGTCCGGGTCAGCGACTTGCTGCCCGTTGAGGCCCATTACCGGCCCGATGGTGATGAGCGGCGTCTCCTGGTGCCCCTCGAGAATGTGCAGTGCCGAGTCTCGATGCTCCTGCGCCAGCTTCGGCTCTTCGACTTCATTCACTGAGGGGATAGCCGCGTACGTCCACTGCGGCTCACCCGTCCGGAGGTCGAGCGCGACAATACCTGTCTCCGGTGACTGCTGACCTGAGGGAGGGCAGGGTGCGGTCACACAATCAGGGGAGTAGTAGCTCACGACTATGAGTTCCTGTCCCTCTTCGCCTGTCAGCGCGAGCCCACTGTACGAGTAGAAAGCAGCGTCGAGCCCTTCGATGTCAGCCAGTTCGGCCATGGACCAGAGCGGTTCGCCCGTTTCGGCGTCGACTACGCTGAATTCCGATTTGCCGAACTGTGAAGTTCCGCCGACGGCCAGGGCAAGCTCGTCAAGGAAGATGACATCGGAGATAAGCGCCGGTGCGGTCTCGTTGTCCCAGGCCCACAGCGGATCCTCGGTTACGGAGAATGCTTCCGCTTCTGCTGTTATGACGGGCTGCTGCGAGCTCGGCGTTGCATCGGGATCGATTGCAGAGTCGTCCTGCGAGCAGGCGGCGACTAGGGTGGCGGTCAGGCAGACGCACAGTGCTGCCAAGCTTCGTGAAGCGAACCGTTTCCGGCTACGCTGCCGTTGAGTATTCATGATGCTACCTTTCGAAACCGTCACATTACCCTCGGGCGACCCGGCGATGCTGGGAAATCGCGAAGAATGTGTGAGGCTTGAGTCATCCGCATCCCGGAAGCAGGGAGGAGCCCCATGGCATCGAATAAGCGCGCCATGTTGCCGTCCGATCTGCCGGTCTCCGTGGCCCTCGACCGGGCGAGCGGGCCACGTCGGGCCGAAGCGGATGAACTGTTGGCATTGCACGCAGAGGTCAGCGGCGCCGGCCCGGTTGTCTGGGCCGGGCGGATCATCGGGTTCGGAGAGTACGAGTACCTGTACGAAAGCGGGCACAGTGGCCGAGCTCCTGAACTCGCGTTTGCCACCGGGCCCAGGCATCACACCCTGTACCTCGTGCGCGACTTCGCAGAGCAATGGCCTGAGCTCCTGGATCGCCTCGGCAAGTACCGTGCGAGCACAGGGTGCTTGTATCTCACTCGCCTTGCGAACATCGATCGCGCCGTATTGCGGGTGTTGCTCGAGCGCTCGCTCGAAGAGACACGTTGACGAGCGAGTTCTCCTGCACAGGCGCGGCCCGGTCCGCATGAACTGAGCATTCTTGCGATAACGATGTGGTAACGAGCAAATCCGCCGATCAGCCAGTGTTTGAGCGGCGAGTGAGCAGCCAACCTGTGCCGTCTGCGCGTTCACGCGGTTTGCAAGCCCAATAGGCCCTTGCTAGCGTTGCCCCACGTGTTCAGCGCGGATATTGCGGTCAGGCAAGGAGAACAGAAGTGACGAATTCGAGTTCATCCGACCATGCCTTCGAGCAAGCCCCCGAGACCGGTCAAGGCGAAGCGACTTCGCGCGAAACCGCGATCGAGGTATCGCACGTATATAAGGTGTTCGGACGTCGCCCCAAAGAGGCCGTCAAACGCCTCAAGGACGGTAAGACCCGTCAGGACGTCAAGGGCTTAGGTACGGCCGCGGTCATCGACGCGAGCTTCGACGTGAAGCGCGGCGAGATCTTCGTCGTCATGGGTCTTTCCGGATCGGGAAAGTCGACGCTCATCCGCATGTTGAACGGGCTCAACCCCACGACGGACGGTTCCATCAAAGTCCTCGACAGTGAAGTGGTCGGCAGAACGCCTGCGGAGCTCCGAGAGGTACGTCGTGACAAGATGTCGATGGTGTTCCAGCACTTCGCACTGCTCCCGCACCGCACGGTGCTCGACAACGTTGCGTACGGGCTCGAACTGCAAGGTGTGGCCGTACAGAAACGACAGGAGACCGCCCGCGGGTGGCTGAAACGCGTCGGCCTCGACGGCTGGGAGCGGAACTATCCTGACGAACTCTCCGGCGGTATGAAGCAGCGCGTCGGTATCGCGCGCGCCCTTGCAGCCGACACCGATATTCTGCTCATGGACGAGGCGTTCTCGGCACTTGACCCGCTTATCCGCCGCGAAATGCAGGAGCAGCTCGTCGAACTGCAGCAGGAACTTGGCAAGACCATCGTGTTCATCACTCACGACCTGAACGAAGCGATGTTCCTCGGTGACCGTATCGCGGTCATGCGCGACGGCCGAGTCGTCCAGGTGGGGACACCGAACGATATCCTTACCGATCCTGCGAACGACTACGTCGCTCAGTTCGTGCAGGATGTCGATCGCGCACGCGTCCTGACCGCCGGTGAGGTCATGGAATCGCCCAGGGCGGTCGTCCCGGCAGCGGCAGGGCCACGCACCGCGTTGAAGCTGATGCGAGATCTGCAGACTTCCGCGTGCTTCGTTACATCGGGGTCGAGGAAGCTGCAGGGAGTCGTGCGCGACACCGACATGCTGCGACTCGTGCGTCAAGGCAACGCTGATCTTGCTTCGAGGTTGCGGCCGACTCCTTCCACCGTGACGCCCGATCAACTCATCGTCGACCTGTTCGAGATGGCGGTAGAGAGCCCGCTGCCGGTGGCCGTGGTCAACGACAGCGACGAGCTCGTGGGCGTTGTGCCACGAGTGACGCTGCTGGCCGCGTTGACCGATCTGCCGACGATGACAACGGAGATTCCGATCGTCGAACCCAGCCCACTGGTGCCCGCTGACACCATCACTGCGACGCTAGAGGAGGCAGACTGATGGGAATCCCACGCATTCCGCTCGGAGACTGGGGCGAAATCGCTTTCGATTGGTTCAGGGACACCTTCTCTTGGCTCGTCGACATCATCAAGGTGGCGCTGGACACCATCACCAACGGCCTGGTCGACGGACTCCTGGCCGTCCCGTTCCCGGTCATCATCCTCATCTTCGCTCTGGTCGGCTGGCTTCTGCGTTCCTGGCAGCTCGCGGTCGGCACGGCGCTCTCGCTCTTACTTATCGTCTCGATGGACCTCTGGACCGAAGCGATGCAAACGCTCGGGCTCGTCCTCGTCGCGACGATCATCGCGGTGATTCTCGCGGTTCCGCTGGGCATCCTCGCGGCGAAGAGCGATAAGGTCAGTGCGGTCTTCAGACCCGTGCTGGACTTCATGCAGACGATGCCGGCGTTCGTCTACCTGATCCCCGCTGTTCTGCTGTTCAGTATCGGCTATGTGCCCGGTATCTTCGCTACCGTGATCTTCGCGCTGCCGCCGGGGGTTCGCTTCACGGAACTCGGCATCCGCGGCGTCGACTCTGAAACGGTCGAAGCAGGGCAGGCCTTCGGCGCCACCCCCGGCAAGATTCTCCGCGGCATTCAGCTCCCACTGGCCACGCCCACCATCATGGCCGGCATCAACCAGGTCATCATGCTTTCGCTTTCGATGGCCGTGCTCGCCGGATTCGTCGGGGCGGATGGACTGGGTAAGGAAGTCGTAGCTGCCGTATCTGGCCAGCGCCTCCCGCTCGGTATTGAAGCAGGCCTGAGCATTGTGATCATCGCGGTCTTCCTCGACCGTGTCACCGCCGCGCTCGGCAACCCGGGTGACTACAAGACATCCCTGATCGCGCTCATTCGCAAGCGCCGAGACAATCGAGAACTCGCCAAGGGTGATTCGGCCAATCTCGACGTGGAAGCGGCGAAGTCCAAACCTGCAGTTCTTCCCACACCCTGACGAGGGTCGAACCGACTACTTATCCCCATCATCCCGTTCAAACGGGAAGGAAGGAACACAATGAAAACCCGAAAGATGACAAAGGCCCTCGCTCTGGGCGCCGCTGCCGGTCTGGTCCTGGCTGGATGCGCGAGCGACGGTGGCGACGACGAAGGCAACGGCGACAACGGAGGCGGCGAGGACCGCTCCATCATCCTCGGTTACATCGAAGGATGGACCGACGGTGAGAGCATGGCCTACCTGCTCAAGGATCAGCTCGAGCGGATGGACTACACCGTCGATATCACGACCCTTACTGACAACGGCCCCATGTACGCCGGTCTGTCGAACGGTGACATCGACCTGTTCTCGTCAGCGTGGCCGGAGGTAACGCAGGCCGAGTACATGGAGCAGTTCGGGGATGACCTCGAATCGCTCGGTGTCTACTACGACAATGCGGTATTGACGATCGCGGTGCCCGAGTACTCGCAGATCACCTCGATGGACGAGCTGGCTGAGAACGCTGACCTCTTCGGCAGCGAGATCATCGGCATCGAACCCGGAGCAGGGCTGACCGGCGTCACCGAGAGCTCGATGATGCCCGCGTACGGACTGGACGACTGGACGCTCTCGACGTCCTCGACCGCAGCCATGCTGACGGTGCTGGGCGACGCTATCGACAACGAGGAAGAGGTTGTCGTGACGCTGTGGCGTCCGTTCTGGGCCAACAGCGAGTACCCAGTCCGTGACCTGGAGGACCCGGAGGGCGCCATGGGTGAGCCCGAGGGGCTGCACTTCCTGGCCAACGACCAGGTAAGCGGTGAGCACCCCGAGGTCGCAGAGTTCCTCGCGGATCTCACGCTCGACGATGAGGCCTACGGTGCTCTCGAGTCGCTCGTGACGAGCGAAGAGTACGACGGCGACCCCGAGGGCGCTGTCGAGCAGTGGGTCTCGGAGAACGCTGACGCGTTCCCCGGCCTCCTCACCGACTAGTTCACTCTAGGCTGACCGACGTATCGGGCAGTCAATGCCTATGCGGCCCGCATTCTGCGCATGCAGGTGCGGGCCGCATTTGCTTTACGCCTCTTACCGGTCGGCGATGGACGTAGCTGCTTCTGCAGTATCGGAGCGTGTGCCCTTATGTCGCTTTTTCGTTAAGCGACGATGGCTGATTTGGGCCGGGTTTTCGGCTTGGAGCCCGGTTCGATTGAGTACTTTTCCTTCGACCTTCGCTTCTCGCCGATGGGCCCGGGCGCGGAACCGCATCGATGGGACCTGCGGAGCCCAACAGCGAGATTAGCCGCGATGACGTCGGCGAGCCTCTGCACGAACTCCGGACTCGTCGACATGTCGCGCGTCATACTTTGTGGCAGGGCTGTTAGTTGAGTCCTGAACGGAGTGTCAGACATGGGAAGACCACCTCAGATTCCGGTGGAGAAGAAGACGAGGATCGTGCTCAGCGTCCTCGCTGGCGAGATCACGATCGCGGAGGCCGCACGGCGTGAGGAGGTTTCCGAGCAGTCGATTGGGCGATGGAAGCTCGACTTCCTCGAGGGCGGGAAGACGGCGCTGATCGCGGGGAAGTCTGGCCCGTCCAGCCGTGAGGAGCAGTTGGAGGGCGAGGTTGCGGAGCTGACTCAGGCGCTCAGCGAGGCGGCGGTCGAGATCCGCGTCTGGAAGAAGAGTGCAGAGGGACGCTTGGGCCCTTCGAGGACCTCGAGGTGATCCGCACCGAAGCGGGCATGCCGACCGCGAGGATCTGTCGGCTGATCGACATGCCCGAGCGCACGTGGCGACGCTGGCAGGCCAAAGCAAAGCAAGTGCTGCCGCCGAAAGGCCCGTGGCCGCAGCCTGCCCGAGACGCGGCCCGGGATCTGGTGACCAAGCATGCGTTGGCGAAGCCGGCGTGGGGTCACAGGAAGATCTGGGCGATGACCCGTCACGACGGTCACAAGGTCTCGCAGGCGACCGTTCTGCGGTTGCTGCGGGATGACGGGCTGATCCTGCCGTCGGAGTATCAGAAGCAGCGGCGTGAGCTCGCGAAGGACCGGAAGGCAGCGTTCGCGAGAACCCCGACGGGGCCGAACCAGGTGTGGCAGCTGGACTTCAGCGAGTTCGAGACCACGGCCGGTGGGACGTGGCGGATCGCGGGGTGCCGGGACTGGTTCTCGAAGGTCGAGTACCCGTTCCATGTATCGCCGACGGGCAACCAATACGATGCGATCGCGGCGATCGAGCTCGCTCTGGCCGAGTACGAGCGCCTGTTCGGGCACCCGCTCGTCGACGAGTGTCAGATCGATCCGGAAACGGGCGAGCTGCTGCCCGTGGTGACAATCGTGACCGATAACGGCGGCCCGTTTCGGTCGCTGAACTTCGAGCTGTTCATCCTGCGGCACCCCGAGCTCAAGCACGTGCGTACCCGGGTGAAGTCGCCCGGGCAGAACGGGTCACGCGAACGCGGGTTCGGGACGCTGAAGTACGAGCGACTATTCCTCGACGAGATTCCCGACGCGCTGACGCTGATCGAGCGGGCAGAGGACTACCGGCTTGAGTACAACACCGAGCGACCCCACGAAGCGATCGCCTGGAACCGACCCGCCGACGTTTACGCCGACCCCACCATCCCCAACTTCGAAATCGAAGAAATCCTGCAAACTACTTGACGCGGGACACTCGCTGGACGTGGTCATTGAGCGGCATGTGCGCCTAACCCGTCAATGAGAGACGCCAATTCTTGGGGTGCTTCGAGATGTGCCATGTGGCCATGGTTGTTGAGGCCGTGCACCTGAGCGCTCTTGACTAGTCGGCAGACGTCCTCGAGCGAGGTCCCGTATGGCGGAAGTCCACGATTGCGTTCACCGACGATGAGGTCTACGCGAGTAGCTCGTCTTGCCAGCTCGGCGGGCGTCGGTGCGGCGTTCAGGGCTGCAGTCTCGGCAAAGACGGGCTGGCTCAGGAGTTCGAGAGTCTCCCGGACATCCGGGGCTGCAAGAAGGGCATCGACGTCCTCGGTGCCCATACCGGCGATTTGCTCGGTGACGATTCTGACGCTCTTCTCCCAGTCCTGAAGAACATGAGCATCCTCCAGCGCGGCGAGGGCATGGGAGGCGAAGGGCCTGATAACCGGCTCGTAGGATATGACATGGGGAATCGCAATCCGGTTCGCCGTACTGAGCACGATCAGGCCGCCGTAGCTCCATCCGAATACGGTTCGCGCATTCGGGAACTGTTGAAGGACTTCGATGAGATCGTCCGTTTCCGCTTCCAGTGAGTAGTCGGAGGTGAGGGGGCCGGAGGGCGTCCTCCCGCGGCGATTGACGACGGCTACCGTGGGCCACCCTTGCAGTGCGGACGCGACCGGGGCCCATTCGGCGGCGTCGCTCATGACGCCCGGGACGATGACAACGGCTGCCCCGTTCGGTTCTCCATACACGTCGACACTGACCCAAGTCGAGTTCGCAACGCGAATGCTTTTCTGAATCGTTCGTTCCATAATCATATTGTGAAGCAATTGATCTAGAATTTCAATATGACTTCTCGTCCATCCGGTAGGCCCCGTGAGTTCGACCCTGAACAGGCAGTCCGAGACGCGGCACGTCTCTTCTGGCGCCATGGGTTTTCCGGAACATCGACGCGAATGCTCACGAATGAACTCATGATCTCCAGCTCAAGCCTGTATGCGGCATTCGGATCGAAGGCGAGTCTATTCGACGCAGCCGTGAGGACGCACATCCGCCGGTACGCCTTGATCTATGAGCGCGCTGTGCAGGAAGAAAACCTGGGCGATGTCATTCGAAGGCTGCTGATCGACTCGGTGGTTGAGTTCACCGGGATGGAGGACGAAGACGCGGGGTGCCTCACCAACAGTGCCGCCATGGCCGACACTTCCGACACCCTGAATGTGCGTGCCTTTGTCGGTGAAAGCCAGCAGAAGGACGAGGCACTCTTGCGTGCACGGATCGAGCGGGCGGTGATGGATGGTGAGGTGCCTGACTACACGGATGCGGTAGCTCTTTCGGATCTTGTGCAGTCGCTGTGGCATGGCCTTTCCGTGCGCGCGAACCTGGGAGTCGAACGGTCGGAGCTGCTGGGGACCGCGGAACTTGCGTGCGGTGTCTTCGAACGCGCGTTCAGTGCGACAGAGTCGGACGGCCGGAGCGGCGGAGCATGATAGTTCGGATGGTCTTCACGGCCCCGCTCGTGCGATTTTCGGCATGTTAAGTTTGGGCACGTATCTAGGGAGCGGTCCATGGCGTGGAGTACACGAGAACTCGCCGAGCTTACCGGTACCACCGTGAACACCATCCGGCACTATCACCGGCTCGGTCTGCTGGACGAGCCGGACCGCAAGTACAACGGGTACAAGCAGTATGGGGTGGGGGATCTGGTCCGCCTGCTGAGAATTCGGCGGCTCGCAGATCTGGGAGTATCGCTGTCCCAGATCGACGAGATCGGCAGTGAAGAGGATGCCACGCCCGATGCTCTCCGGGTGCTGGACGCGGAACTTGCAGCAAGCATCGATCGGCTCCAGCGCGCAAGAGCGGACATCGCCGCGATTCTGCGCGATGGCGCGCCGGCGGACGCACCGGCAGGCTTCGAATCTGTCGCGTCTAAGTTGTCGGAAGCTGACCGATCGATCCTCCACATCTCTAGTCGTCTCTACAATGAGGAGGCAATGTCCGACCTGCGACGCATGGTCGAGGCCGACACCAGAGACGACGTGGTTGGCAAGGATATCGACGCGCTCCCACCGGACGCCGACGAGTCCACGCGCAAGGCTCTCGCAGATCGCCTTGCCCCCGCCCTGGCTGAGAATCTCATCGATTATCCCTGGCTGATGGAACAGATGGACTATCTCTCTCAGAGCGAGCAGGTGACGCAGCAGACGTTCGTCAGGGCCATGGCGGAACTCTGCAACCCTGCGCAACTCGATGTGCTCGCCCGGGCGAGTGCCCTCGCGAACCAGCAGGTTCGCTCAATGCATGAGTCGGGCGAGGATACGACAGAAGGCGATATCACTCACGGGGCTTGACCATGTTCTAAGAACATGGTCTCTAATGGTGGCAAGACGTCGCGCGGAAAGACCGCCGACGCTGGAACTGTGAGGAAGACGAGAGGTGAATCCCATCGAACAAGCCGTGCGTGGCTTCCAGGACTTTGTGACCCAGGTCCCCGAGGTCATCCAGCCGGTTATTCTGATGATCGCCGGCGCTGTCCCCTATATCGAAGGAGAGGGAGCGGCGCCAATCGGAGTGGTCGGTGGCATCGATTCATTCGTAGCCGGCTTGAGCGCCGCGGCTGGAAACTTTTTGGCGGTGTCGATCGTGCTATGGATCACCGTGACCACAACCATATTGTGGTTCACCGTAGACACCTTCATCCTGGGATGAACGCACGCCCAAAGCAACGAAAGGGAAGCGAACGATGACCAAGCAATACGAGAACTCGGGTGAGGCCGAAGGGAAGCGTCACCCAGACGCTCTGAACCCTGAAGGCGTAGAGTCAGCCGCAGTCGAAGCGATCGGCAATCCGACACTGGCGGAAGACCTCTTGCTCCTGCTGTTCCAGCCCGGCTCAGGCACCATCGCGGGCGAGAACACTCTCTTCTACGTGCTCGCAGGAGCCGTGCTCGCCGACCTTGCCCGCGACGCGCGCGTGGCTACCACCACGACCCGTTTGGGAATTGTGAACGTCGAGGCCGTCGAGGGACGTGGCCCCTTAGATGAAATACTCCGCGGAGGGTGGGACTACGTTTATGGGAAGCCGCGCGCTGTCCAGACTGTGCTTCCGGCGATCGGGCCTACGCTCCGTGAACGGCTGCTGGAGCGTCTTGTCGAACGGGGCTGCTGCACGGATAGGTGACACCTGAGCTGTGGTGCCGAGTTGGTGCCATGGGAGAGGATGTCATCATGCCTAAGCCCTATCCCGGTGAGTTCCGCGACGATGTCGTGGCTGTCGCGCGGCGTCGTGAGGACGGTGTGTCGATCAAGCAGATCGCAACCGACTTCGGCATCAGCGAGACGTGCCTGCAGAACTGGCTGCGCCAGGCGGATGTCGAGGACGGCAACCGACCCGGTGTGACCTCGAGCGAGTCGACCGAGCTGCGGGAGCTGCGCAAGCGGAACCGGCTGCTGGAGCAGGAGAACGAGGTGCTGCGGCGGGCTGCGGCGTATCTGTCGCAGGCGAACCTGCCGGGAAAATGATGTACCCGCTCGTCCGCGAGCTGGCCGCCGACGGGGTCCCTGTCGCGGTGACGTGCCGGGTGCTGAAGATCGCTCGCCAGCCGTTCTACCGGTGGTTGGCCGAACCGGTCACGCAGGCCGAGTGGGATCAGGCGCACCTGGTCAACGCGATCATTGATGCCCACGCCGACGACCCGGAGTTCGGGCATCAGCTGATCGGCGACGAGGTCCGCGACGCCGGGTTCACCGTGTCGGACCGCACGGTGTGGAAGCGGTGCAGCGAGCACGAGGTGTGGTCGGTCTTCGGCAAAAAGCGGCGGGGGAAGGCCTGCAAGCCCGGCCCGCCCGTGTTCGACGATCACGTGCAGCGCGACTTCACCGCCGACGCGGCCAACGAGTTGTGGCTCACGGACATCACCGAGCACCGCACGAGTGAGGGCAAGCTGTATCTCTGCGCGATCAAGGACGTCTGCAGCGGCCGGATCGTGGGGTACTCGATCAGCGACCGGATGCGCGCATCCCTGGCCGTCCAGGCCCTCGAGCACGCGGTCGTCCGACGCGGCGATGTCGCCGGCTGCGTGGTTCACAGCAACAGAGGCAGCCAATTCCGAAGCCGACGCTTCGCCCGCAGCCTGCGCCGCCACGATCTCATTGGATCGATGGGCAGAGTCGGCGCGGCAGGCGACAACGCCGCCATGCAATCCTTCTTCAGTCTGCTCCAGAACAACGTCCTCAACCGCCGCTCCTGGGCCACCCGTCACGACCTGCGCATCGCGATCATCACGTGGATCGAGCGCACCTACCACCGGCGCCGCCGACAAGACCGACTCGGCCGCTTGACACCGATCGAGTTCGAGACCATCATGACCAATACCCTGGCCCTCGCGGCCTAACCGAAACTGTCACCAGTTCGTGCAGCCCCCCGGGACGCTGCCCGCCATCGATCTCCGCCCGACGCACCCACTTCCGCAACGTCTCTGGCGATCCGATGCCGAGGTTCACTGCGATCGTGCGGATCGCTTCGAACTCACTCGGATAATCGTCATTGGCGAGCGACTCGGTCACCATCCGGACCGCCCGCCCCCGCAACTCCCGGGGATACTTACTCGGTCTAACCATAATCTTCATCCTTCCAACGAATGAAGCCTCCAGAAACCCCGGGACGGTTCACCCGTCGCAGAGGTATTGGTGGAGGGCATCAGCGTGGGAGAGTAGGTCTTCGTCGTGGTGGCGCATGCCCTGCAGCGTAAGGCCGACCTGTGTCGATGCAGATGGTGACGCTATTGGAAGCGTCACCATCGGGGCACCCACGATAGTTCCGGGGCCGGTGTTTCGTGTGTACAAGCCAAATGTCGACTCCCGCCGACCCAGGTGCTCTATGAATGGCCCCGTCCCTATGAGTGGGGCAGGAGCGGGAGTGGTGGGAAACACCAGCGCATCCAACCGTTCTGAGGAAAAGAGGTCGACCGCTGCTGCCTGCGCTGCGATGGTGTCCTGTTGCGCGCTCGTGTACTGTTCTGCGGTTATGGGTGAAGTGAGTTCTCGATCGAGCAATTCCACGACGTCGGCGCTTTCGACACCATCGACAAGTGCGCGGAACGCCGCCTCTGGGTCTAGCCCGAGTGCTTGGGAGGCTGCCTGACCGAGTTCCCGACGCGACTCCCATCCTACGAGCGGTGCTTCTGCTCGCCTTGTCTTGTTTAGGGCTCTCTCGAATGTGACATCGACGAGTTCGGCTGAATCTGATAGTTGCACGAGCGCACGGGCAAACGCGTGGTGAGTTTCCAGTGAGAGGTCGGCGATGAGTTCACGCGGCACGCCCAGCCGAGGCCGCGACCGTTCTTTCCTGCGCTGATAGCTGCCAGTGATCCAGGAATCGATCTTTGCCGCGTCGCCAACCGATCTGGTGAATATCCCCGGGGTATCCCGAGTCCATGAGAGCCCGACGATACCGTCGCCTGGCCAGCGTCCTGTGCTGGGGCGGAAGCCGACGACTCCGCAGTGACTGGCCGGGATTGAGATAGAACCGCCGGTGTCGGTTCCCAGAGCGAAGTCGACCGCCCCACTTGCGACTGCAGCGGCGCTTCCGCCGGAAGATCCTCCGGCTGAGCGGCTTTTGTCCCAGGGAAGTGGCACGGGGCCGTACGATGCGTTCTCGGAAGTTATGCCGAGGGCGAGTTCGTGCATGTTGGTGATGCCGACCACGATGCCTCCCCGAGCGCGGAGCGCGGCCACAATAGGTGCGTCGACGGTTTCGGGGCGGATATCGAGAACTCTGCATCCCGCTGTGCGAGGGAAACCTCGAACGCCAATGTTCGCC
>DXDC01000463.1 GCA_019115685.1 Candidatus Agrococcus pullicola | reverse complement strand
AAATGGTGTCATCGGCAGCCAGTGTCGGCGTTCTTGCAACCGTCATCCTGAACGCGGCCGCGGTCAGTGCGGACACGATCAGCACCGCGACGAATCCTGCCGCGGCAAACGAGCCGGGGCGGGTCACCATCAGCAGGAGCATCCCGGCGGCGAGCGGCCCCAGCAGCCAGACGCTGCGGGGATGCGCGCCAGACTCGACCAACGGACGCACGAGCCCGAAACCGAGCCCTGCCCCGATCATGCCGAGCGCACCCATCAGTCCAATCGTGATCGCCTCGTGGTTGACCGCCGGCCATGGAGCGGAGGGGCCCACCGTCGGCAGAATGACGATGAGCAATGCGGCCCAGCCGCCGAGTGCTGCCGCGATCGTCACACCCTGCAGCAGCTCGACTGGGTCGACTCCCGCCCGCTTGCCGTTGGTCCTCACAGCGGGTATGCGCAGACTCGAGATCGCCCATCCCAGCGTCAATAGCGCCGATAGTGTGAGTGCCCACACGACGTGAACAGACGCAGCGACGCCTGCGGACATCATGACGACGGCGAGTGCAACACCACGCAGGATAGGGGTCAGGATACGGCCGGCACGCGTCGGCGCCTCCGGAGACCTCGCGGGAGCGCCCAGGACGAAACCGGCAGTGGCGATAACGGCAGCGATGGTCGACATAAAGGCGAGCGAGTCGAAGGCGCCGATCCAGACGAGTACGGCGATAACCGCGAGCGCCATGGCAGAGCTCCAGCCGCCGATGAGCGCGTCCCGGCGTCGCAGCAGCCTACCGAGCACGCAGCCCAGGAACACCGCGGCGAGCATGATGCCGACCATCATCGGCGGCTCCGTCGCGCCCACGGTGAAGTATGCGGTTACCGCGGATGCCCATCCCGCAGACCACAGCGCGCGCATCGTCCTACGACTTCGTCTCTGAGCCCGGCGGGCTGTCGGCGTCGGATTCGGCTGCGTCAGTGCTGCGGTCTGCTTCCTCATAGTGGACCGTGATGGAGGTGCGCTCTGCTTCGGCAGCAACCGACTTACGGCCCACTGTGGCGTCGAGCAGCACTGCCACGAGAGCACCGAGTGCTGCGCCCACGACGAACCCGATGACGATCGTGAAGCCGATGACCGGTGAGGTGTCGACCATCGACCCGTCAGGCTGCAATCCCGGCTCGACCATCGAAGCGACGATCCCCCCTGCCAGCGCGAGGGTCACCGCACCGAGTGCCATGAACACGCCGTAGCGTGGTGCACGGCGTACGCGCACCGTGCGCTGCTCAGAGGTCTGCTCCTGCGTGGGCTCGTTGGGTTCTGTCACGCAACCATCTTCCCAGATGGGCGAGCATCCACCTTCCTCGCAGCAATCGCACTTGCCGAGGCCGCGGCTGTCGAGAGGCACGGGAGAGCGAATGCCGAAAAAAAGCCGAGGGCGCTCATAAGCTGATCATGCTCGTTGCAAACAATGAGCAGTTCCTTTGCAGATTCCCACAATGAGGTGATCATGGCTGCTAAAGCAACCGCTGAGCCCAAGAAGGGCGCCCCTCTGGCGCGCATCATGCGTCCAATCAACAACGTCGTGGAACGCTGGATTCCGTCGGCGCTCGTATTCGCGATCATTCTGACCCTCGTGGTCGGTGTTCTCGGTATGACGATCGGTCATGCCGGACCGGTCGAGATCATTCAAGGATGGGGCGATGGGCTGGCGGGCCTGCTCGCCTTCATGACTCAGATGGCTCTGATTTTGCTGCTGGGGCACATGCTCGCGAATACCCGACCGGTTCGGAAGCTCCTGCAGTCGGTAGCGTCCTGGCCGAACACCGCGCTGCAGGGCTACCTGCTCGTCTTCGTTGTCGCCGCCGCGGCTTCACTCATCACGTGGGGCCTGGGGCTCGTCGTCGGCGGCTTGCTAGCGAAAGAAGTCGCGCAGTCGGGCCGCGAGCGCGGCGTGAAGATGCACTTCCCGATGCTCGTCGCCGCCGGTTTCTCCGGGTTCGTCGTGTGGCACATGGGGTACTCGGGCTCCGGTCCGCTGACCGCCGCGACTCCGGATTCCTTCATCGCGGAACAGCTCGGCTACACCATCCCGATATCCGACACGATCTTCTCCTGGTGGAACATCACGGGTGCGCTCGCCACGATCGTGCTCGTCGCCCTGGCGCTGGCCGCGGTGGCTCCGCGCGGCAGCGACCGAATCGTGGAGCTTCCCAAAGGGGCCGGCTCCGAGAAAACCGAACGTGACGAAGCGATCGAAACTCCCGCCGACCGCATCGATGCTTCTCGCCTGCCGACGCTGATCGTCGGGCTGATGCTCGCTGCCTACCTTGTCGTGCACTACGTCAACGGCGGCCAGGCGACACTCGACATCGTGAACTGGACATTCCTGGCGCTGATTCTCATCATCGTCCGCAACCCGTTCGAGGTCATCAAACTCACGAAGAATGCGGCGGCCAACGTCGGGGAAATTCTGCTGCAGTTCCCGTTGTATGCGGGAATCATGGGGATGATGGCCGCGTCGGGATTGATAGAGATCTTCTCGGACATGCTGGTCAGCATCGCCAACCCGACAACGTTCGGTCTCCTGGCATTGCTCTCGGCCGGCCTCGTCAACTTCTTCGTGCCTTCCGGTGGCGGGCAGTTCGCCGTTCAGGCGCCCATCATGCTGGACGCGTCGGAACGACTGGGCGTCGACCCCGAGATTGCGATCATGGCGGTCGCGTACGGTGACCAGTGGACCAACATGATCCAGCCGTTCTGGGCGATTCCGCTACTCGCAATCGCAGGTCTGAAGATGCGCGACATCCTCGGCTACACAATGGTGACTTTGCTGGTATCCGGTGTCGTATTTGGCGGTGTGCTCATGATGGCTTCGTTGCTATAGCGACAGGATCCACACCGCGATCGGGCGGCGTATTCGAGAATCGGGCTACGCCGCCCGATCGTTTCGGTTACCGCTACTGGTCGCGCTGCAGCAGCTCCTCGACGGGCACCGCCGATGAGATCGGTGCCGCGGGGCTGATCTGGCGGTGGCGAGACCGGAAGAGCGAGTTGGTGCTGAGACTCGTCTTCGATAGCGCTGACGTCGATAGCGAGCTTCTCGTCAGCGCAGAACGACGTTTGCTCGGAGCCGTGCGGTCGTTCGGCATCACCGTCTCCATGCCGGCTTCGCGGGCCCGTGCGGCCAGCCTCGCCGCGGCCTCCGCTGCGGCGTCCGGCAGCTGACGGAGGTGCTGCTGCGACTCCGCCTTCTCGCGCTGCGTCTGCAGACGCTGACGCTGCCCGCGCTGCTGGGGCTGTTGGCGTGGCTGCGGTCGCCGACGTTGAGGAGACTGAGGCTGCTGAGTCTGCCGCTGAGTCTGCTGCGGATCACCGCCCCACTGCGCCGACGGCTGCTGCTGTTGCGGGCGAACCTGGTTCGGTGTCGGCTGCCCCGGCACGAACCGATCCACAAGGTCTCCGTAGCCCGAGTCTTTGGCCGCTTCACGCATCTGCTGCATCCGCGGATCCTGTGCGACGCGCTGACGCAACTGGTCGAGACGGGACTGCCCTCCTTGGCCTCCCTGGCCCCCCTGTGCAGAACCGCCCTGGGCTCGACCGCCCTGGCCTCCTGCCTGCACCTGCTGCCGCCGTTCCTGCACGCGGCGCTGTGCCGCCTGCTGTGCTTCCATTGCGCGCCGCTGGTTATCGCGCTGCTGCGCCTCGGCACGCTGCTGGGCTTCGTCGCGCGCCCTGCGCACGGCATCCGATCCCTGCTCGGCAGCGTTCCTCGCTATACGTCCTGCGGATGAGCGAACGGTCAAGATGCCGATGAGCAGCAGAATCGCTCCCAGCAGTCCGACAAGAAACTGCCCGCCCGTATACCGGATTGCAGCATCGAAGGCGACCCCGAATTCAGCGCCATAGCTGAGGGCGTCGACGAATATCCCGATGCCTCCGAAGAACTCTTGAAACGTCGAAAACACCAAGACACCACCGATGAGCGCCATAACAACACCGATAAGGGCACCAGGGTTCTTCTGCTTCACCGCCATGGATACAGAGTAGCCGCGATTCAGTCTTCGCGACCAGTGATCGGGATCGGAGCGGCTCAGATGCGGACGAGTGGCAGCCACTCCGCAATGTCGGCGCGCGAACCGGATGCCCGCACGGCCGCCGACTGCTTCGCATCCGTCCATGTCAGCTCACCGGCCGCGAGCGCGAGCCACGTGTGGGCGTCCGTCTCGACGACGTTGGGCGGTGTTCCACGATTGTGGCCCGGCCCCTCGACGCACTGCACCGCGCCGTACGGCGGAACCCGCACTTCCACACTTTTGCCGGGCGCTCGCTCACCCAACGCCTGCAGTGTGAAACGCACGGCAGTCGCGATGTCCCGGCGCTCGGTCGACCCGTCCAGCACCGCGTGCACGGCATCCATGCCCGCGGCATCGGCGATTCTTCTCGGCATGGCACCTAGCGTAGAAGATTGCAAGCAGCGGGAGACGGAACCCTGGGGGAAGCAGCGGACCGAATCGGGCACACGTAGACTGGATCCTGTGAAGATTCTGGTTTTGGGCAATGGAGCACGCGAGCACGCGATAATCACTGCGCTACTGCGCGAGGACGATCTCGAGATCGTCTGCGCCGGTGGGAACGGCGGTATCGCGAGACAAGTGCGCGTTGTCGATCTCGACCCCGTCGACGGAGCGGCGGTTGCCGCCTTCGCAAGCGATGAGAGCTTCGATCTTGTCGTGATCGGCCCTGAGGCTCCCCTCGTCGCCGGTGTCGCCGACGCAGTGCGGGAAGCGGGCGTTGCCGTCTTCGGACCCTCCGCCGCTGCGGCACGGCTCGAAGGATCGAAGTCGTTTGCGAAGCGCATCATGGCCGAAGCGAACGTGCCCACGGGTGCGGTCACGCGTGTGACGACCGTCGAGGAGGCAGATGCGGCGATGGACGCCTCCGGCGCTCCCTGGGTGCTGAAGGCGGATGGCCTCGCCGCAGGCAAGGGCGTCATCGTCACCGATGACCGCGACGCCGCACTGCAGCACGCCCAGACCTATCTCGCGGAAGGCCCGATCCTGGTCGAGGAGTTCCTCGAAGGTCCGGAAGTGAGCCTGTTTTTCTTCGCGGACGGCGAATCGGTTGTTCCCCTGGCTCCCGCGCAGGACTTCAAACGACTGCGCGACGGTGATGAGGGCCCCAACACCGGCGGCATGGGCGCGTACTCGCCGCTGCCGTGGCTGGCGGACCGGTTCGGCAGCGAAGCGGCATTCGTCGACGAGGTGCGCAGCACGATCGCCGAACCCACCATCCGTCAGATGGCGAAGGAGGGCACTCCGTTCTCGGGGCTCCTGTACTGCGGGCTCATCCTGACGGACGCGGGCATCCGCGTCATAGAATTCAATGCTCGGTTCGGCGACCCCGAGACGCAGGTGGTGCTGCCACGTCTGGTCTCACCGCTCAGCGAGGCAATGTTCGCGGCCGCGACCGGTTCGCTCGGGAGCCTCCCGCCGCTCGAGTTCGATTCGGGAGCCGCCGTCACGGTCGTGCTCGCGAGCGAAGGTTACCCCGAGGCCCCTATCACCGGACGATACTTGGCCGGCTTCGACGGGGCATCCGGTGTCGAGGGCATCACGCTGATCCACGCGGCGACGAAGAAGGATGGCTACCAGTGGTTCGCTACGGGCGGCCGCGTCCTGAACGTCGTCGGGCAGGGGGCGACCATCGCGGACGCTCGCGCCCGCGCCTACGAGGCCCTCGGCCACATCGATCTGCAGGGCGGGCAGTATCGCACCGACATCGCCGAGCGAGCAGGGCAGTGAATCTCACCGGATACGAGCTCGCGTACAGCGGGAAAGTCCGGGATCTCTTCGTACCCGTCGGCGAGACGCTGACGTCGGCCGATCGGCTGCTCATGGTCGCGAGCGACAGGGTGAGCGCGTTCGATCACGTGCTCGAACCGGCGATCCCAGGCAAGGGCGCGGCATTGACGTCGATGACGCGCTGGTGGTCGGAGCGGCTCGATCTCGGCGGCCAGTTTCTCGATGTCCCGGTGCCCGAACAGGTCGCTGACCGCGCGGTGCTGGTGAAGTCGCTCGACATGCTTCCGGTCGAATGCGTTGTGCGAGGCCGGGTCACGGGGTCTGGCTTGCAGGAGTACCTGGCGACGGGTGCGATATCCGGTGTCGAACTGCCCTGGGGCCTCGCGGACGGTGACGAGCTGGTGCCGCCGGTGTTCACACCCGCGTGGAAGGCGCCGCAGGGAGAGCACGACGAGAACATTCCCTTCGAGCGCGTTGTCGAGCTCGTCGGTGAGGAGGCTGCCGAAGAGATCCGTGAGCGCTCGCTCAGCGTCTTCTCGCAGGCGGTGAAGATCGCGGCGTCGAAGGGCCTCGTGCTCGCCGACACCAAGTTCGAGTTCGGGCGAGACCGCGAGACCGGCGAAATCGTGCTGGCCGACGAGATCCTGACCTCCGACTCCTCGCGCTACTGGGATGCCGAAGCTCTGCAGCAGGGTCGCATCGAGTCGTTCGACAAGCAGATCGTGCGCAACTGGCTGAGCGAGACCTGGGGCGGTGAGGGTGCTCCGCCCGAGCTACCGGAGGCGATCGTGCGCCGCACCTCCGACCGCTACGCGGAGCTGCTCTCCCGGCTGCAAAGCGACTAACGTGCTTCCCCGCCCAAGACAGTTCTGCCCCGGGGATACTCCATCCACGATTCGGAAAACGTCTGCCCAGCCGCATGCTCGCTAGGCATTTCCCGAATCACGCAGGCACGAGTATTCGGAAAACGTCTACCGGGCCGTATGCTCGCTAGGCGTTTCCCGAATCGCAGACGGCTCCGCAATGCGAGTCTCCGGGGTTCCGTCAGCGCGCGAACGTGCGCACGCTCATGCCCGCCGGCGCGATAGGATTGCAGCAGTCGTCCCCGAGGAGATTCACCATGCCGCTCGTCGTCATCGAAGTCATGCCCAAAGCCGAAATCCTGGATCCCCAGGGCAAGGCGATCACTGCATCGCTGGCGCGCAGCGGCTACGAGGGCATCACCGAAGTGCGCATGGGTAAGCGCTTCGAGCTCACCGTCGACGGCGACGTCGACCGGGCCCGACTCGAGCAGCTGCAGGAGATTGCGGAGGAAACGCTCGCGAACTCCGTCATAGAGGACGTCGTCGGCATCCACGTGGTGGATCAGCCGTGAGGGTCGGGGTCGTCACCTTCCCCGGCACCCTCGACGACCGGGATGCCCAGCGGGCGGTTCGGTTCGGCGGCCACGAGCCGGTAGCGCTCTGGCACGGTGACCACGATCTGCGCCGCGTCGACGCACTCGTGCTGCCGGGTGGATTCTCGTACGGCGACTACCTGCGCTCTGGAGCGATCGCGGCGCACTCCCCGATCATGCGCGAAGTGATAGCGGCGGCCGAGAGCGGGATGCCAGTGCTCGGCATCTGCAACGGCTTCCAGATGCTGACGGAGGCGAGGCTGCTGCCCGGCGCACTCGTCCGGAACGAGAAGGGGCTGTTCATCCGGCGCGATCAGAAGCTCCGCGTGGAACGCGCCGACACCGCCTGGACGAACGGCTACGGGCAGGGCGACACCATCACGATTCCGCTGAAGAACGGTGAGGGCCGGTTCGTCGCGACGGAAGACCAGCTCGCGCGCATCGAAGGCGAAGGGCTCGTGGCGTTCCGATACGTTGACGGCAATCCGAACGGTGCGTTGAATGACATCGCCGGGCTGACGAACGAGCGAGGCAACGTCGTCGGGCTGATGCCGCATCCCGAGCACGCCGTCGAACTGGGTTTCGGCCCCGACACCGACGAGCGCATGCGTTCCGGTCTCGACGGGCTCCCCATGTTCACGAACATCCTGGAACGCATAGCGGCCTGATATCTTCACCGACATCAATGCTCATTCAGCGCTTCCACCCCCAAAGTAGGGGGTAGGTTTCACTCCGTGGGGTGACGCCCCGGCATATGTCTCTGTATACGCTATATACATGAGACGTATCGGCGAGACCAGGACACCGGACACGGTGACGAGCGAAGCCAGCCCGAATCCGGGAGGCATCACATCCGCCGGCAGGCCCAGACCCCAGAGCGCAACGGGCGCCTCTTCCGGTGTTGCAACGCGGAAGCGCACGGCGGGAGAACGGCCGAACGAATTCGTCGAACTGGCCAGGCAGGTCAAGGAATCCGGGCTGATGGATCGCCGGGCCGGTAGCTACGTGCTGCGGCTGATCGTATTGTCACTCGCCTTCGCCGGGGCTGTGACGCTGCTTCTGACGCTGGGGAGCACCGCGTGGCAGCTCGCTGTCGCTGCGCTGTTCGGCATTCTGTTCACGCAGTTGGCGTTCCTATCCCACGACAGCGCGCACCAGCAGGTCTTCAGCACCGGGCGGCGCAACGAATGGTTCTCCCGCATCGTCGGCAATCTCGGCGTCGGGCTCAGCTACGGATGGTGGCTGAAGAAGCACAGCCGCCATCACGCTCTGCCCAACACCATCGGCCACGACGGTGACATCGCCACGGGCGCTCTCGTTTTCGTCCCGGAGGAGGCGGAGGGTCGCAAGGGCTTCATGGGCTGGATAACCCGGCGCCAGGGCTGGTTGTTCTTCCCGCTGCTGAGCCTGTTCGCCTTCGCGCTACACTACAACGCGATCCGCACGGTACTGTTCGCGCCGAAGGTGAAGCACCGTGCACTCGAAGCCGCCCTTGTGGCGATCCGGCTGATCGGCTTCCCGGCTCTGGTGTTCATCGCGCTCGGCCCGTGGCTCGGCCTCGCTTTCCTCGGGGTGCAACTAGCCGTCTTCGGCGTTTACATGGGTGGCAGCTTCGCCCCGAACCATAAGGGAATGCCCTTGATCCCGAAGGATGAGAAGGTCGACTTCCTGCGTCGGCAAGTGCTCACGTCTCGCAACATTCGCGGGGGTCTGCTCGTCGAGTGGGCGATGGGTGGGCTGAACTATCAGATCGAACACCACCTCTTCCCGCGCATGCCCAGCATGAACCTGCGGAAGGTGCGACCGATCGTGCAGCAGTACTGCGCCGAACACGATATTCCCTACACCGAGACGGGCATCGTGGGGGCGTACGTGATCGTGATCCGCTACCTGAACAGAGTCGGGCTCGGCCACGCCGATCCCATGGAGTGCCCCATCACCGCACAGTACCGCCCCAGCTGATTTCCGAACGGGCGAGAGCGTTCGCTGTCACGCTTCGTAACCTGGGTCGCCGGCAAGCCCGAAGTAGGGCACGATTGTGACGTCACGCCAAAGCGCTGATTATGCGTACAATAAGTGAACCTCATACGTTCGGCAGCGCGGCTGTGCGTGATCCCAGCATTCAGGAGCCCGACCATGACACAGCCCGCAACCGACACGTTCGAAAGCCTCGTCGGCGTTTCCCCGCATCTGACCGAACTTCGCGACGCGAAACCCGAGGTATTCACGCAGACGCAACTGGCACACGACGCCCTCTACCGTGACGAGCACCGCATCGGCAGCACTACGCTTCGCGCGTTCGCCGCTCGCGTCGCCGCCTGGCACGGTATCGCACCCCTTCACGAGCTGCACATCGCCGCGGGCGCGGACACCGCCGTGCTCGATGGCGATTCCATCGACGACAGCACGCGAGTGCTGCGCGACCACCTCGACATGCTCGTCGTGTCACCGGCTCTCGCCACTCCAGACGACATCGAGCGCCTCACGAGCGCCGGTATCTCACCCGACGACATCGTGCTGGTAAGCCAGCTCGTAGCGTACGAGAGCTATCGTGCTCGTGCCGTCTACGGCTTCGCAGCGCTCGAAGGACTCACGCTCGGTGAACAGTCCGCTCCGGCATCCCCACTCCGCACGAGCGGCCGCGAGAAAGATGTCAGCGGCGTCACGAATTCCGGTGATCCGAAACCGGTCGGATTCACGCGTGACGTTCTCCAGTGGCAGCCGTGGGTCGCACCGATCGGCACCGACGACCTCACCTCCGAACAGGCCGATTCGTTCGCGGCGAAGACCACGACCAACAGCCCCTACTTCCGACTGCTCGCACGCGTGCCGGCCGTGCTGAAGGCCCGCAGCGCCCTCGACAATGCGGTCTTCCTGCCCCGCGAGGGTCTCCCGAAGGCCGAGCGCGAGCTGGCTGCGGCCGTCGCGAGCAAGGTCAACGACTGCATCTACTGCGCTTCCGTGCACGCCAGGAAGTCGGCCGCGTTCAGCAAGCGACCCGACGACCTCGACCGCCTGCTCGCGATCGATCTCGAACGGGATGCGGATTGGCAGCCGGTCACCGTCGCACCGCTTTCCGACGGGCAGGATGCGCGTTGGAGCGCGCTCATCGACACTGCGGCAGGACTCTCCCTGCTTCGCCCGCAAGTGCGAACGGAAGACATTCAGCGACTCCGCGATCTCGGCCTCACGACCGGCGAGCTCGCGGACCTCATCGCCTCGACCGCGTTCTTCGCGTGGGCGAACCGCCTCATGCTGACGCTCGGCGAACCAACGGCACCCAACACAGACTAGCCGCCGAGCGGACCGGGCTCTTCGACGCGAAGGCTCGGCCGCGCAGCAGGCAGAACCACCCGTACGCGAAGCAGCGCTTCGCGACCCAACGCCCCATCCGGCGCACCGCCCGAAAGGACCCCGCCATGACACTCCCCCTCCGCTTCGCCGGCGACCGTACGCCAGGCAGTACACCGCTCGTTTCGCGCAAGCGCGCACAGGGCGCGATCGCCCTGCTCGCCGCATCCGCCATCGCACTCACCGGTTGCGGCACCGTCACCGTCGACGCCGACGAAGTCGACGAGATCATCACCGTCATCGACGATCAGGGCCGCGAAGTCGACATCGAAGGCCCCGTCGAGCGCGCCATCGTGCTCAACAGCTACGGCAACGAGTTCGTGCGGGCCATCGGGGCCGGAGACACGGTCGTCGGCGTCGACCGCACATCCCTCGACCGCCTGCCCTACCTCGACATCGAGGAGAGCGACATCATCGCCGAGGGCCTCGATCAACTCAACTACGAGGCGATTGCCGAGTTGAACCCCGATGTCGTCGTCCTGCCCCGCAACGCAGTGTGGCAGGAGGCGTCCACGCAGCTCGAGGCGTTCGACATCCCCGTCGTCGTCGCGACCGCGTGGGACTACGCGGCGTTCGAGGACACCGTGCGCCTGCTCGGCGAGATCTTCGACGCGCAAGAGGGTGCCGAGCAGCTGCTGGGCTTCAACGCGGAGATCCACGGGTTGCTCGACGAGCGCCTCGAGGGCGTCGAGCCGGTGTCGGTCTACTTCGAGACCGCCGAGCCCTACCTGACCGTGCTGCCGGGCTCGGGATTCCACGCGATGATCGAGGCTGCAGGCGGCGACAACGTCTTCGCGGACGTCTCCGGCGGTGACGTGCAGGAGGAGATCACGGTTGACCCTGCCGAAGTCGTCACCCGCGCTCCCGACGTGATCTTCCACGAATTCAACCCGAGCTTCACACCGGTGGACCAGTTCGGCGACCTCGCCTCCGGTGTGCACTCCCGGCCCGGTTTCGCGAGCATCCCTGCAGTCCAGAACGGTGAAGTCTACATCGCCAACGGATGGGCGACCAGCGCAAGCGCGAAAGCCATCGGCGCGCTCTACTTAGCGACCTGGCTGCACCCCGAGCAGTTCGAAGACGTCGATCCGGACGCCTACCTCGAACGTTGGGTGACCGAGTTCCAGCAGGCCGAGTTCACGGGCGCCGACGACTACGTGCAGGGACCGTTCGAAGGATGACCGCAACCGTTCCTGAAACCGCAGACCTGGAGGACGGCGCAGAGCGCGGCCGCAAGCAGGGTGCCTGGAAGTCCGTCGTCATCGCGATCGGCGTGGTTGCCAGCGTCCTCGGAATAGGGCTCGCCGTCGTGATCGGCACCTCCGGCATCACGCTCGCCGACGTCGCGCAGTCTGTGTGGCTCTCGATCTTCGGCGGAACCCTCACGGGAGACCTGATCGATAAGTATCCCATCATCATCGAGCTGCGGATGCCGCGCGTGCTGCTGGCCTTCGCTGCAGGCGCGGGCCTGTCACTGGCCGGCGCACTCATGCAGGGGCTGCTGCGCAACCCCTTGGTGAGCCCGTTCACGCTCGGCGTCTCGCCCGCTGCCGCCTTCGGCGCGGCGCTCGCGATCACGCTCGCCGGCACGAACTCGCTGCCTCCGTGGATTACGATCGGCAGCGCCCTCGTGGTCGCACTGCTCGTGTCCGGGCTCGTACTGTCGCTGGCATCCGCTCGTAAGCTCGCCGTCGCCACCCTGCTGCTGCTCGGCATCGCGATGACGCAGCTGTTCGAAGCGCTGACCGCAGCACTGCAGTTCGTGGCGAGCGAGAACACGCTGCAGGCGATTGTCCGCTGGACGTTCGGTTCGGTGAACGATGCGAACTGGAACGACGTCTGGGTGGTCGGCATCATCGTGGCGATCTCGATCCCCCTGACGCTCTGGTTCGCGAAAGATCTCAATGCGGTCGCGTTCGGCGGCGATGACGCGGCCCGCTCGTTCGGAGTGAACGTCGGGATGCTGCGCCTGGGGCTCATCGTGCTTTCGGTCGTGCTCGCCGCCGTCGTGGTGAGCTTCTGCGGCATCATCGGGTTCGTCGGTCTCGTAGGCCCGCACATCGCGCGTCTCGTGATCGGCTCCGACCACCGCTATCTGCTGCCGTTCTCGATCGTCACCGGTGGGCTGCTGCTGCTCGTGGCCGACACCGTCGGGCGTACGATCATCGCTCCGGCAGTGGTGCCGGTAGGTATCGTCGTCGCGTTCATCGGAGCACCGATCTTCATCAACCTGATACTCACTCGTAGAACGGCCATGAAGTGACCATCGACATCAAGAACATCCGCTTCAGCTACGGCAAGCGCGAGGTGTTGCAGGACGTCTCGTTCTCGGTGCCCGACGGGAGATTCGCGGCGCTGCTGGGCCCCAACGGCTCAGGCAAGTCGACGCTCGTCAAGGTGATCGCACAGGTGCACAAGTCGGCCGGCGGCGAGGTTCTTCTGAACGGCCGCGAGGCCTCGACTCTCACCCGTCGCGAGCACGCCCGCGAGGTGGGGTACGTGCCGCAATCGGGTGAGGCTCCCTTCGACCTGACCGTCCGGGAAGCCGTGCTGCTCGGTCGCACCCCGCACTTCGGGATGGCCCCTCGGACGGCCGACTGGCGCAAGGTCGATGAGGCGATCGAGCTGCTCGGCCTTGCGGAATTGGTCGACCGAAACATGTCGGAGCTCTCCGGCGGCCAACAGCAGCGCGCGCTGATCGCGCGGGCGATCGCGCAGGACACCCGGATCCTCGTGCTCGACGAACCCACGAGCGCGCTCGACCTTCGCTATCAGATCGAGACGCTGCAGCTGGTGCGCCGCGTCACTCGCGAGCACGGCATCACGGCGCTCATCGCGATTCACGACCTGAATCACGCCGCCAGATTCTGCGACCAGATCGTGCTGCTGCACGGGGGCAAGATCGTCTCGGACGGCACCCCGGAGGAGGCGCTGCAATCGGATACGCTCGGTAACGTGTACGGGTTGCCGGTCAAGGTGCAGAACATCGATGGGTACGTGGAAGTTCGTCCGCTCGTCGAAGACGGAATCGAGTACCGGATTTGACGCGTGAGGACGCCCGTTTCGACGCGGTCTTCGTCGGTGGCGGGCCGCGCGCGGTCGCGACCGTCGTACGGCTCGTCGACAGGCTTCGGGACTCCGGAGAATCGACACCCGTGCGGGTCGCGATCATCGACGCGGTCGAGATCGCGGCGGGGGCTACGTGGCGCACCGATCAGCCGGCGGAGTATCTGAACAACACCACCGTCGCGGCCACGACCATCCACCCGGATGCGTCGACCAGGATGACCGGCCCTGCCGCGCCGGGTCCGACCCTGGCCGACTGGATCACCGACGTCGAAGCAGCTGGCGAGCATCCCTTCGCCGACTGGGTCATCGAGGAGGCTCGCGGGCTGCGAGCGGCGGAGTTCCCCACCAGGCGGCTGCAGGGCGTCTACTACCGCGATCGACTGGACTCCGCTATTGCGAGCGGACTTGTCGACGTGACCGAGGTGCTCGGCACCGCCGTCGAACTCGTCGCTCGCGACGACATCAGACGCGTGCTGCTGACGGACGGGAGCGTCTATTCCGCCCCGATCATCGTGCTCGCGCAGGGCATGGTGCAGGCGCAGCCGTCGCTCGAAGTGCAAGCTCTGCAGCGGACCGCCGCCGATCACGAACTCACCTACATCGCTCCGGGGATGCCGGCTGAACAGCCCTGGGAGCTCGTCTTCCCGAGTGCTGAGATCGCCCCGGGGGAGACCGTCCTCGTACGGGGTCTTGGCGCCAACTTCTTCGATGTCGTCGGCCACCTGAGCAGGCAGTGGGGAGGGCGCTTCGAACCCGTTGACGGCGATGCGTTCGGTCGACTGCGCTATGTGCCCAGCGGCAGGGAACCGAAGCTTGTGGCAGGTTCGCGGCGCGGGTTCCCCTACCGCAGCAAGCCGGACGGCGACGCCGACCCTGCGCCGTTCGAACCCCGCTACGCGACGCGGGCGTGGTTCGACGAGCTCAGCGAGCTCGAGGGGCTTTCCTTGAAGCACGACGTCTTCCCCACGCTCGCTGCCGAGTTCGCACACGCGCATCTCGCGGCGCTCGAGCGATGGTCTCCGGGCACTCTGCGGTCGGGCTGGCTGGAGCGGTTGGATGCGGCATCCGGACTACCCGAGGTCGAGGCGGTGCTCGAGAGCCACGTGCTCGGCGAGCGCTACCGCTGGCTCGTGGACGAACTGCGCAGGCCGACTCGCGGCGAACACGTCGGTCAGGAACGCTGGCGGGAACTCGTCCACCGACACGTCGAGGATGAGCTCGGATCGATGTCGCTGCCGTC
>DXDC01000462.1 GCA_019115685.1 Candidatus Agrococcus pullicola | reverse complement strand
GGGTCGGGATGAGTGCCCAATGCATCAAGCGCGGACCTGATGGCCTCCTCCTCATCGCGGTTCCACGAGGGCCACGAGTCGGGGTGCGGGTCCATGTCTCCAAAGAGCGGCACCACGGAGGGCCGCGCCTGGTCGAGCAAGGCAGGGAGGTTCGGATAGCGGCTCGGGTTCTCCGCGAACCGTTGCCAGACAGCTCCCCACTCGCCCGATCGGCCGCCGAGCTTGCTGGCTGCGGTGAGTGTGCCGTCCTTCTCGGGGCTGAAGCCGTAGACGGACTTGCAGGAGGAGACAAGGGCCTGCCACTGCGCGCCTTCGAGCGAGGCCCGCACAGCGTCCGGATCATTCATCCATTCGAGGAGGGTGCGCACCGAGTCATCGAGCACGAGGTGGTGCAGGCGAGACGAATCGAGACGCCCCATACGTTTGAGGTCATCGATGTCCTCGAAGAGGAACTTATCCAGCACTTGAGCGAGGGCTGCCTTCGTCGCGCTGTCGCTGGCGATGTCGAGCCCGGCACCCTGCTTCGACGCGAGGAACGAGTGCGGCGTCCATGGAGTCTGGCCGTGGGCGGAGGGCCACCAGTTCGAGCGGATCGCAACCTCGGCCAGCGGCGCGAGTGAGTCGTCGAGCGCCGCTGCCTCGGCCACGGAACCTCGACTGACACCAGGCAGGTAGATCACCCACGGGTTACGTTCGTCTCGTTCGGCGAGATGGGCTGGTAGTTCCGCTGACTTGGGTGCTGCGAGAACAGCGCGAAGCCAGAGCGCCGGGCCTTGCGCGGCTTCCGTTTCGTAATCGCCGAGGGCGAGAATCGGCACTACCTCCTGAAGCCTGCGGATCACTGGTGCCCACGAGCGATCGGGGTCAGCCCACAGCACAGCCGCAGGGGCGGAGTTCGCCCCCGTATTGAAGGTTGCGGCGTCGCGGAGTGCTTCCGCAATGACGGCCCTGACGGTTGTCATTCTGTGGTCTCCGCTTCACGCCTAGCTGCCCGGCGCTCATCGAGGGTAGGGTGCAGGTCGTTGATCCGCTCTGAACCGTCGGGGTTCTTTCCGCGGTCCTTCCCCCACTTGATCTTGGAGTCGAGCTTGACCCGCAAGACTCCTGCTTTGACAAACGGACGGATGTTAAGCCGCACGCCATCATCAAGATCCGGATCCCAGCCGATCGGCTGTTCAGCCAAGGACTTCCACCTTACGTAAATGTCGTATGGCGGTACCCCTTCAAGAATAAGCTTGAGCCTGCGCTGGAGATCCTCGGCGGCGGCCAAGCGAGCCTCGGCACCGGCCCGTTCAGCGTTCGCCTCGTGCTTCTGCCGGTCAATCCACGCACCGAGAGAAGTGAAGGTCAGTTTCTCCAGTGTCCTCCGGTTGAGCTTGTGATAGTTGACGATCGCCGAGAACCCGTCTTTTCGGCCGTCCCAAATGTGCCACAAAAACGGTCGGTTGTGGAAGATCTTGACGTGCTGGGCAAAGAACGAGTCGCGGAGCCAGTCGTCGAGCTTACCATTCTTGCCTCCGGCATCGATGACAAGTTGGCGCTCGAGATTGCTAGACCATGCGGAGCCGAATGCGACGGCCAGGAGTTGACGGAGTCGAGTCGAGAGGTCAGCCTCGCCTGGTAGCGACACAAGCGCCGCGATTCCGTCCGGATCCACAAGTTCCTCAATGTTGTCCGACCCTTGATCGGGCCATCCGTACCCAAGGAGCCTGGCGACAGCCACGACGAGCGGAGAGCTTGATCTATCCGTCAATCCAGAAAACACCCATTGCGAGACGTCAGTGTCGTCATGGGCCAGCACCTCAGGTTCTTCGTTCTGCCACTCCTGAATATCGACGAGAGCCTTACCAAGGGCCGCCGGTGTCACGTTCACCTTGCGATCAACGGAACGGACGGCCTCTTCAAAGCGAGGTGAACTGACAAACCGCAAGAGTGCCGTGTACGTTTGTTCCCTCTTTGGCACTATCACGGCCACTGACTGATCAAACAGATCACCAAGATAGGGTGCCACTTCAAGGGATCTGAAGAGCTTGACTGCGATACCCCGTTTTCCCCACGCTCGGGCGCCCCGGACAACCGCCCCAACTTCCTTGGTCAACGCGCTGCCATCAGCCCAGTAGATGGCAGCGTCTAAGCCGCCTGATCCTTGGGAAGTCGGCGATGTCTGGTATCTGGACCATCCGTTAGCTATCCTCGGCATCTCCCAAAACTTGCGCACGAAACGCGCAACATCACCGGTTTGCAGTCCAGCTACCACATCCGCCAAAGATGCTAACGGGACCCCGGAAAGTGGAGACTGACCTCTCGGGGGTAGCATGATGCCGGAATCCTGAGCTTCCCCGCTTGTCCTCGTGACGATCGGTCCGCGGCGAAGCACTGTTATCTTATCTGTCAGTGAACCGTCCGACGCGTCAATGTACCGAGGACCTGTTACCTGTCTAGGGCCTAGGATCGTCGCACTCACGAATGCCCCTGCGGCAGCGGAAGACCCGAAAGCACCCTCTCCAAGAACCGCAATCAATCTGGGCAACTCAGCATCCTGGAGCACTCCCCTGAAATCAGCGTATGTCTTTAGAAACAACCAGTTCTGAGGCGAGATGGCAGCGATGGTTCCATGCTGACCAATAAATGCCAAACAGCGATCCAGCATCATCGTGGCAAGATCGCCACGGGCTGCGGAATAGTGGGTATCGGCGTGCGCTTGCAACAACTCGTCCATGGCTCCGCGCTGCAGAAACGGCGGATTTGTGGCCACCAAGCTGTAGGTGCGGCTGAGCAAGTCAGCCGCCTGCACTACATCGTCCGCCGCATGACCAAGAACGGAGTTCTCACCATCCTCCCGACTTAGCGCCTTTGTCATCAAGTGTCGAACATGATCTGAGGAAACACCGACGCTCATGTCATGGCCGAAAAGCTCGTTGTCAGCCTTTGTGGACCTTGGGTCGATGAGGGAGCCCAAGGTATCGGCGTTTTGAAACAGTGAGTGAAGACGAGTCATCACTTTCCTCAACTCAACGTCTTCACTTGCGAGGGCCTCCCAGTCTGAGCGATTCGCACGAACCGGCACGCCCGAACACGTGATCTGCGGAGCAGGGAGGTCGCGGAACCCACCCTGCTTCCACGCTTCCAACGCCACGTTGAAGGTCGCGATTTGAGTGCAGCGCGGGTCGAGTTCGAGGCCGTGAAGGTTGTCGCGGAGGACGGCATCCTGCGCCTCGGCCGGTGTCATTTCCTCCTCCTCGGCGCGCATGCGCCAGAGCATCCCGAACATGGCGACAAGAAAGTGACCGGAGCCGCAGCACGGATCCATCACGGTCACGTCGGCGGCACACTCAGGCCAATCGCTGAACGAGCCCGCGGCGGGAGAGCCATCCTCGTTGCGGCGCAGGTACTCCCAGCTTGCGATGAGCGGAGAGTCGGGGTGCTGTGCGGCCCACCATGCTCCGAGCGAGTTCTCCAGCAGGAACCGCACCATGTAGTTCTCGGTGAACAGCTGCGTAACGGGAGACAGGTCTGCGCCGCCAATCTTGATGCCTGAGTCGTTGACCCGTTTCTTCTCGGCCGTCTGCCAGAACTGATACACCCAGCCGAGCGCGTCTTCAGTCGTGAACACCTCAGCGGGGATCTCCAGGAGGAGACGCTCCAGCGCGTTGCGGTGCTCGGCTGCGAATCGCACCTGCACCGCGGGGTCGGTCAGGCGGAACACGCCGGGCAGGATCTCCGATGCGAAGCGAGCGGCAACGGCCCACGCGTCGGATTCGTCAATGTCGGACGCGAGATCGCCGCAGTCCTCCAGAGACAGCGGAATGTCGCGGTACTCCGGGTGCCGGAGGAGGCCGTTGACTTCCAAGAAGCGGGCAAACAGCAAATGATGCCACTGCTCGTAGGCCACGTCGTGGATCAAGTTGGTGAGCGGCGCAGCCGCACGTGCGGTGTCATCGCCTAGCTGCCGCGCCTTGTCGCGCAATGCGAGCCGGAGCTTGTTCTGGTCGTCGCTCAGGTACCCTGGACGGCTCGGTTCCCCCACCGCGAGTGCGCGCAGGGCATCCTCGGCCGCACGCTGCGCAGCCTCTCGGGCGTGTTGCGTCTGCGTGTCGAGGAACCGACGTTGGCCGGAGTTTAGGACTGTTGTCGTTGTCGTCATTATCAACCCTTCACCACAACGGTATCGTTTCCGCTGCTCAGTGCATCGAGAAGCTGAGTGTGCAGGTTCTCGACATAACGCTCGATCTGGTCGGTGCTGCTGAGGCTCGCCGTCGACACCCTCACCGTTGTCGTCTTCGCAGAAGGCGTCGTGAGCTGAACGGCCGCCTCCAGCGCTCGAGAGGCCCGCTGTGGGATGGCATCGAATTCAGCGGTCCACCCCTGGAGAGGTCGGGCCTGCGCAGCCTCCAGCACAGTTGAAGGATCGGCAAGGTTTGGTTCGGGCTCGGCTTCGAGGTGGTGTTCCGCCAGAAGCGCCGCGTGCTGCGCCTCGTTGAGATTTTTCCATGCGGGCTGCTGTTCGAGCGCTTCCACAGCCCTTTCCCGGGCGTCGCGCAGGGCTACTGCGGATTCGTGGATCGCATCACGAAGTGCGCTGGCCAAGTCTTTGACGATCGGAGCGACGGGGTCGGGATCAGCGAGCAGGTCGCGGCCTGCGGCCAGTGCTTCAAGGCGGCCACGGGCGACCGACGCGCGCTCTAACCCCGCGGCAGACACGGCAAGCGAACGCGCCAGTTCGAGCGAAAGCGTCCGGCTCTTGCGCCGCCGTTCCAATACTGCGAGCCGGTCGTTGAAGCTCGTGAGGTCGATCTTTGCGTCTAGCAAGGCGTGCACACGATCGTTACCCAACATACTCACGATGACCTGGATGTTGCTGGGCACGGCAACGTCCGGGAGTGGCGCAGGCCCGCTCACATTCTTCGCGCGATCAACGAGCGATTTGACGGCCTGTTCGACGGTCGAAACAAGTCCATCGTTGTCAGTTTGGAACCCGAGATTGCCCAGCACCTGCCGTGCCTGGATTTTCTCGGCGGGTTTGAGGACCGTGACCTCGTGGCGGAGCTGCACCTTGCCTAGGCGGGTCTGCTTGAGCACGTCGGCCGTAGTCGCGTCGCTCCCGTTGAGCATCGCTCGAATCACCCCGGTGTCGAGGAGCACCCCGAGGGAGGCCATGAGCGCCTCCCGAGGCCAGCCGAGAGGCTTCGAAGTAACGGCCTTCTCCACGTCGCTCGCAGACGTGCCAGCCGGGCCGATGTGGCGGAGAACCTCCTTGACGACTCTGTGCTGCTCGGGGTCAGCATCATGCTGGACGGCCTTCAGCGCATCCGGCGCCGATCCGCTCTTCACCCGAGCGATGACTTGCGGCCACCGGTTGTCGTCAGCCTCAGCGAACCGCGGGAACAGGCGGGTCGCGGCATCCCGCGCGCCTGCCTCGATGCGCTCACGAAGAGAAAGCCCGTCCGGTGCCGTTCCACCACCGAGGAGCACGTTTGCCTTAGAGATTACGTCGCGGACGTAAGCGCTCATCTGGTCCGTCGCACGGTTGAGACGGGTCTGCATCGCACTTCGGGCCTGCTTGCCTTCCTCGTCCTGCGGAATGCCCTGCTGGTCGATCACCCGCTGCGCGGCGATCTTGTTGCGGACCGCTGCCGCAAACGCCGAGGCTTGAAGGCGGGGAAGATGGACGAGAACGATCGGCGAGTCGGCACCGAGGCTGCGGGCAGACTCGTCGAACTGCTTCGCAGTGATCCCCTCATCCCACTCTGAGCGGAGCCACACAGAGATCGCCTCGGAGTCCTGTGGGAGCGAGGCGTCGGAATGCAGTGCAAGCTTGCGCGACACCTTGGCGCGGCCCTGCTGGATGGAGGCTGGTAACGACCGCCCAATCTCCGCGAGCAGCAATGAGTCGCGCTCGGTACTCACCTCACTGTCGGTCACCTGCGCGTGGTGCCTACGAAACGCCTCGTCCCACTCTCGGCCTGCCTTGGTCTGAAGACGGAACTCCTCTCCGTCCTGCTGGAGAACGCCCTCCTCGGCGAGTGCTTCCAGTACGACAGGCACCTGCTGCCGAAGCCGGTCGCCATCATTGGCAAGATCCTCGACGAGCAGGTCGACAAGATGGTCCGCCGTCGCACGCACGCCGATGTCGCCGTGGCCCGACGTCGGAAGCAGGCCGATGAGGTGGATGAGACCGAGGACGCGCCCGCGCAGGGCGTCCTTCTGCCCCTGCTCGTGGATCAGGGTCTGTGTCTCCTTGAGAAGCAGCCCCGCGCCGTTCAGGTCTTCGTTCTTCTGGGCGTACAGGAAATCGGCACCGACCACGGTGCCCACCAACTCAGGTGCAACCTTCCGGTTCGCCTCATGCACGATGCGGAGCTGGGAACGCAGCTGACCAGCGCGGCCGGCGTCTGCCTGGCGAAGCACGCTCTCCCAGAAACGACGGCGCAACGGAAGCAGCGGGTAGTCCTCGGCGAGGTCCTTGTCGTCCGCCGCGGTGTGCTGAATCCTGCTCCCGATGAGCTGCCGGGAGATCTGCCCGGCGACCGACGCCAACGCGCTGTCGAGGCCAGGCTTCTTGGCGGTCTCCTTGCTCAGAAGCACACGGCGGACGACGGCGTCGACGTCCTGGTTCTTGAGCACCACCTTGACGGTGAAACGGTCCTGGATCTTCTGAAGCGTCGAATCGGCCATCAGCTCCTGCTGGCCGGTGGCAACGAACAGCAACCGACCGTCAAGCTCGCGCGACACCGACTCGACGAGGTTCTGCACCTCCATCGCTCGGCCGCCGTCGCCGCTGATGTACTGCTGCACCTCATCGAGGACGATCAGCGACGGCGGGATCTGGCCACCGCCGACGTACTCAAGGATCTTCTTAAGTAAGGCGATGGTCTCCTCCGTGGAGAACGAGCGCGTATCCGGCGGGAACTGGCTGCGCAGCGCCGCGCGCACATCCCTGGCGGATGCGGCGAACTCCGGGTCGGAGACGAGAATCGCGTTCGCGAGCAGTGTGCTGAGGTTGTACTCACCCAGCTCCTCGATGAGGTCGCCGCCGTTGGCCGCAACGTGGTCACGAACGGCGTCGAGGTGCCCGTTGCCTGCAAGCCACAGCGCAACCTGCGCGGGGGCGACACGCGTTGGCAGTCCTGCCGCGCCGAGGACGATCGAGAGGAACACCGAGTTGAGGGTCTCGCCGCTGCGGTCGAGTGCACCTGCTGCCGCCCAGGGTGCGGCACCGTCGCGTCGGCCGAGAGTTGTCAGCTCCGTCAACTGGTCCTGGATGCCCTGGGGGATGTTCGTCAGACCGCGCGCGGTCGCGCCGTTCGGAAACTTCGTGTCGGCCCACAGGTGCTGGAGGACGCGGACCAGGTGGGACTTGCCGCTGCCGTAGAAGCCCGACACCCACACGGCAGGCTGCGTCGTCC
>DXDC01000461.1 GCA_019115685.1 Candidatus Agrococcus pullicola | reverse complement strand
ATGAGCAGGATGTGCCCATCGCGGTCGATCGTCAGGTATTGGTACTCCACCCGTCAGAATCTACCTGCAATACACGAACGCCAGACGATTTTTATAGGTCAAGACGCCTTCTTGACCCGTGAAAACCGTCTGGCGACTGTGCGACGCCTACAAAGCGCTACTGAGCGTTGTCGCCCTCGGCGATCGCCTGCTGATTGCCGCTCTTCAGCGCCTGCAGCCGGGCCTCGATCTCGAGCTGCTCTCCGACGTCCTCGAGCGACTCGAACTGTGCGTCGAGGCTGGAAGAGGCGAGCTCCTGCTGGCCGAGCACCTTCGCCTCCTCTCGGCGGATCTTCTCCTCGAAACGGCCGATTTCGCTCGTCGGGTCCATGATGTCGATCGACTTGACGGCGTCGGCGACCTGCAGCTGCGCCTGCGCAGTCTTTTGACGCGCGATCAGCTGCGAACGCTTGGTCTTCAGCTGCTCGAGCTTCTGCTTCATCTGGTCGAGACCGGTCTTCAGCTTCTCCACCGTTTCGTTCTGCGACTGGATCGAGGGCTGCGCTGACCGTGCTTCGTTCTCGGCAGCGAGCTGCTTGCCGAGCGCGACCTTCGCGAGGTTGTCGAAGCGCTCCGCCTCGCCGGGATTCTCGCTTCGGAGCTGGTCTGCTCGCTGGCTGGCCGCGAGTGCCTTCCGGCCCCAATCTTCCGCGGCCTGGATGTCCTCGCGGTAGTCCTGCTCCTGCATCCGCAGATTGCCGATGGTCTGGGCAATGGCCGATTCGGCGTCGGCGATCGAGTTCGTGTAGTCGCGGACGAGTTGGTCGAGCATCTTCTCGGGGTCTTCGGCCTGGTCGATGAGCGCATTGACGTTTGCGCGGACCAGCTGCGAAATGCGTCCGAAGATTGACTGCTTTGCCATTGGTTCCCTTTCGTTGAACGCCTGAAGTCAGTGTATTGGTCGTGGATCAGCGTGGACAGAGGGTCAGCGGCCGAAACCGGAGAAGCCGCCGCCACCACCGCCGCCAAAGCCCGAGAAGCCGCCACCACCTCCTCCGCCGAAACCACCACCTGAGAAGCCACCACCTCCGAAACCGCCACCGCCGCGACCGCGGCCGCCACCGGAGAAGATGGATCCGAGTACGGCGCCGACGACGAAACTACCGACGTCCCCGCCGCTGTTGCGGTTATAGGGGGAATGGCCTCCGTAATGCAGTTCGCCCTGTGCCTCGCTCTGCGCCCGGCGTGCCAGCTGGCTCGCGCGGTTGGCGTGGTCTCGCCGATCGCGCGGCTCGGTCGCACTGACCGCCTGCGAGAGCTCCTGCTTGGCAGCGTGCAGTCTTGTGCGGGGCTGCGTGCCGATGTTGTAGCGTCGCGTGTTGATGAAGTGCTCGCTCGATTCGATCTGCTTCCGAGCGAACTCGATGCGCGAATCCGCCTCCTTCGCGAGCTGGGCCCGTTCCCGAGCCCCCTCGAGTACATCGCTCACCCTGTCGATGGCGCGGTCCAGCGAGGTCGTGACCGCGACGGTGTCGCGCGGTGTCATCTGTGCCGCAGTGATCTGTTCCTGCAGCAGTTGCGCTAAGGGCTCGGGGTTCATGGTCAGGTGGGTGGTGGATCGAATCTGCGCGGTCAATCCCTTGGCGTCCTCGACCTTCTCGGCGAGTTCGCTGTCGAGCTCCTGCAGCCGCGTGGCCTGATCGCGCACCTCGTCCAGCAGCTCGTCCATTTCCGAGAACGCGACTTCGGAGGCGTGCACGGCGACCGCGGCGCTTGATGCATCGTCCGACGAGATCGCGGTGGCGGCCTCCTGCATCGCTTCGTCGAGCGTGGCGACCAAAAGCCTCGCGTGTTCGAGGTTCTCCTGGATGGGAGCAACCGATTCGCCGATGTGCGTGTCGATTTCGCGATCGAGCGTCGCCTGAGCTGCTTCAATCCGTTCATCCAAGGCTCGGCGCCGGTCCTGCAGGCCCGCGAGCACGGTGCCGGCATTGCGTTCCAGGTCGCGAAGCCTTGCGAAGCCTTCGGCATGCTCGCCGAGCTCTGCCTTCGCTTGCTGAGCCAGCTCCATGATGCGGCCGGTCCAGTCGCGTTGCTCCTGCTCGGTATCGGGAATGTGATCGTCGAGCTGCTGCTGCAGACCGAACGCGACCTCGGCATCCCGCTGCGCCCGGTCTAACGCTGCCCTGTACGGTGCGACGGGCTCTTCGCCGAATTGGGCGAACGCGAACTGCAGTTCCTGCTCGGACTGCCGAATGGTTTCGTCGAGGCGTACGAGCGCGACGTCGGCTCGCTTCTTGAGCTCACCCAGTTCCTCGGCGAGCTTTCTCGCGGCCTCCTGCTTCTTGATGAGCTTCGCGACGCGGCGCCAGATGATGAGACCGACCACGACGAGCGCGATGACCCCGACCGTTATCCAGGTGCCCGTCCAGGCGCGTTGCTCTGCCTGTTGCGGAGCCGCGGAGAGCAGCTGCGCGAAACTCTCGATTCCGCGTGCCGCATCGCCACTGGCGACCGCCGGCACCAGGTCGTCCTCGACGGCCGATTGGATGGTGTCACGAGAGTTCGCGACATCATCTCCCATCGCGACGCCGTATCTGCCCTCGTCCTGCGTAGCGACGACGACAACGATGCTGTTGAACGGGACGCCGCTCATGGTCGCGACCTGGGTTGCGAAGTTCGTGCTGTCAGCACCCTCGAACGAGTGGATGATCATGATGTACACGTTGTCGCGACCGTCGGCATTCGCGTCGCGAACGGTCTGGGAAACGACGTCGAGGTCAGTCCCTAGCACTCCGGCCTGATCGACAACGGTCTGGCCGTCCAATGACTCTGGCTCAGCGGCGCTCGACGCTTGGGTACCGAGCCCGAAGACGACGGTTGCGGCTGCCAGCAGAGCAAGCAACAGCAGCGAAACGGATCGTCGACGAGCTATGCGCATGAAGCCTCCTGGTCATTCCTTGCATGGTACTTTGCCAGGCAGGCAAATGGCTGTGTGTTCTCACCGGGAGAACACACAGCCAAGAGCTGATTTACGCAGTAGCCGCGTACGCGGTCGACAGACGCGATTGCACTTCGGCGAGTTCACGGCTGAGCTCGTTCGGGAGTCTGTGACCGAAGCGCTCGTAGAAGGCACCGACGTCGTTCATCTCGTCCTTC
>DXDC01000460.1 GCA_019115685.1 Candidatus Agrococcus pullicola | reverse complement strand
CACGTGTTCTGCCACCTGGCGGATGATCTCGGTTTTCTCGTCGACCGAACGTGCCCGGATCGTCGTGCCGGTTATCCACGCCCGCTTGCCCATAAGTGCCGGGATGGACAGTTCACCCTTCGCACCACCCTGCATGGCGATGATGACGAGCCGACCACCCGTTGCTAGCGCCTTCACATTGCCGGGCAAGTACGAACCGCCCATAATGTCGAGGATGATGTCGGCACCGGCTCCTTCAGTGATTTCGAGCGTGCGTGCGGAGAAGTCTTCGCTGCGGTAGTCGATGACGTGATCGGCGCCGAGTGCTCGACAGTACTCGGCTTTTTCCGGGCTGCCGGCAGTCGTGATGACACGAAGCCCGAGCTCCCGCAGCAACTGGATGGCGAACGATCCGATTCCGCCCGAGCCGCCGTGCACCAGCGCGGTCTCCCCCTCGGTGGCGTTGCCGTGTATCACGAGATTCGCCCACGTCGTCGCGGCGACTTCGGGCAGGGCGGCCGCATCCGTGATGGAGATGCCGCGGGGAATCGGTGCGAGCTGGCCCGCCGGCACCGCGACGTATTCTGCATACCCGCCACCGGCGAGCAGCGCACAGGCTTCATCGCCCACGCTCCAACCTCGGACGCCTTCCCCGGTGGCGACGATCGTGCCGGATGCCTCAAGACCGGGAATGTCCGACGCACCCGGTGGCGGCGGATACTTGCCCCTCCGCTGCAGGATGTCGGCGTTGTTGATGCCTGCCGCCGTCACGCGCAGCAGCACTTCCCCGGCTGCGGGATGCGGCACCGGTCGATCGACAACGGCAACGACGTCGAGTTCCCCAGCTCCCTCATACTGAATCGCCGTCATGGTCTCGGGTAGTTGCACGTCCGTCACAGGTTCCTCCCGTCGCTCAGCTCGGCAGCGTCGCCTTGCGATGCGCATCCGAACCACGCTCCCTCATGCGTACATAACTCAAGTATCCCGTGGAAAGCGAAAACGGGGCCGCCCCGAAGGGCGACCCCGTTACCCCGGGCGCTCATCGTAGTGGCTGCAGTCGGAGTGCATCGAGTTCGTATCGCTCTCGATCGGCCATTGCCTGCTGATAGGCGGCCGAATCTTGTAGCGACTGCGTCTCGACGGTGGGCTCAAGGGCCCATCGCTCGAGAACCTTCGACACGCTCAGAGCGAGCCGACGCGGAGCCGGTAACGCGAGTGTGTAATTTGACACGGTTGTCTGCTTTCTTGCATCGCGACTTCACCAGAGCTCATGGGTGAAGGCACTGTGTTGACAGGAGATGCGGGATGTTCGTCGGCTACGACGAACCGAGCTGCGCATCGGGAGAGAAGAACGGGATCGCAATGCGGATGCGCATTACGCGTTCAGGAGCGACGCCTGCGAATATCAGCAGGTCACTGCGGCAAGAGATGAATGCCTAGCGCGTCCCCGGTGCAAGGAGGAGCGCTGCAGAGACATGGATTTCGATAACCATTGCGAGTTCCTCCTTTCTTGCATCAACGGGCAGACGTACAAGAAATTAACTTAGTACGGTCGCACCGACTACCACAAGAGCAAACAGCAAATTCGGTCGAACGATTGCCGACCCGCCATTGACGCGGCCGCGGACGACATCCTCGCCTCAGGATTCGTTGTCGGTCTCCGGAGCGCCATCGTCGGGCGCATCCGTGTCGGAGTCACCCTCTTCCTCGTCGCCGCCCCAGCCACCCAGGCCGGCGCCCAAGGCGACACCGATTGCAATACCAAATCCCATTCCGAGCGCGATGTTGTCGAACAGCAGCATGCCGACGCCCGCACCGATCGGCAGGCCCAGCGCAATACCGATTCCAAGGTTCCTGCCGGTGTTTCGCTTTCCTGCCATCGTCAACCCTTTCTCTACCGCACTACCGCAGACAGGGCCCAACGCATGCTTTTTCCATGGAGGCCCGAAGCACGACGCCTACATCGAGCCCTACGTCCATGTCGATTCCCAGGTTCGGTCCGCGGCCCATTGCTGCCACACCGGCAGCTTACGGCTCACCCTTCCCCGACTCCTCCGTCGCGAGACGGAAATGCTCTCAATGCTCCCCGACCCGCTCTTCTTCGCCATCTCAACAACAGAATCCTCACGGTGCGGATTCATGAGTTTCCAGCGGTTCGCCAACGCGTTTGGACCCACCCTCGTCCATACCGCAGTCAGCGAGTTGGCAAGCTCCTAGCCTCACCGAGACACGTATTACTCCTGCGTGCCAGCTCCTCGCGCGTGCGTCTCGTGCGCTGCGTGCGTCGCATCCGTCCGGTATTCCGTGTACATGTACGGGTTGTCGAGCACTTTCGTTTCAGGGATCTCCGGACTCATGCCTTCCCGCCACGCGTCTTCGCCGAGCGTCGAACGCAGGTGCTGGACGGTGTCCTCGATCGCCGAGCGCACAGCACCGAGATCCGCGTCAACGAGTTTGCCGTCAAACTTCTTGACCTCTCCACCGACGAGCACGGTGTGCACATCACCCCGGCTCGCCTGCATGGCGATGTGGCCATAGGGATTCAGGATGGGGAACATCGTTGGCGAAGCGTCGTTCTTCAGCAGCACGACATCCGCGAGCTTTCCGGGCTCGAGAGATCCGAGATCGTGCTCCCTGCCGATCGCCTTCGCACCGCCCCGCGTAGCCCATTCGACGACATGCTTGGCACGCAAATGCGAGTGCGTGACCGTGTCGCCCGCACTGTGCGCGGTCAGATGCTCCCAGGACCGATCGGCCCCGAGTGTCGTGCGCATCGCGGAAAACAGATCGGCGCTGAACCAGACGCTGGTGTCCACGGACAGAGAAACCGGGATGTCGTAGGAACGCAGTGCGTGCGAGGGAGGGTAGCCCTGGCCGCAGCTCTGCTCGCTCTCGGTGGAGAGTGAGACGACGCCTCCCGTCGCGGCGATCCGCTGGTACGAGTCCGCGCTCAGCGTGGCCGCGTGGACATACACCGTGCCCTGCTCCATAAAGCCGTGCTCGTGCATGAGTCTGACCCCGTCGTCATTGGTGGCTCCCCACACGCCCGCGTGCGTGGTCACTCGCACGTCGAGCTCGCGTGCGACCTCGAACGCCGCACGCTCGGGGAACGCCGGATCGCCCGTGACGTCGAAGGCCAGCTGCACTCCCGCCAGCCGCGAGTCCCCGATCGCCGACTCGACCACGCGTCGGTATGCGGGATCTGCCGTCCACTCCCAGGGCCCGGCGAAGATATTGCCGAACCCCATCACGTACCTCCCCGACGAGGAGACGAGCGCGTCGATCGCGGCTTCTGCATGCTCGACGGACTGCAAGCCGTGCGACCAGTCGACTGTGGATGTGATGCCCGACTCGATCGCATCGAGCGCGCTGAGCGCGTTGCCCGCCCAGTAGTCCTGGGGCCTGAACGCCTTGCCGTGCTCGAGGTAGTACCAGACGAAGTACTGGGTGAGCGTCCAGTCGGAACCGTAGGCGCGCATTGCCGTCTGCCACATGTGACGGTGACTGTCGATCATGCCGGGCATGACGATGCCGCCGGAGGCGTCGATCTCGTAAGCGCCCTCGGGGACGTCCAGCTCGGGTCCGATCTCGGCAATGCGATCACCTATGACCAGCACGTCCGCACGGTCGTGGATGGTTCCGCCGTCGTCCATGGTGACGACGGTGCCGTCTCTGAAGACGATGGGCTGGCCTGCTGTCGGCCGTTGTCGTTCGTTCATGACATGCTCCTCATTGAGTTCTGTCGGTATCGGGTGGTGATTGTCAGCACTCGACGGTCGGGTAGTCCCGGCCCGTCCAGTGCCCGAGCTTCGCCGCGTATTCCCGCTGGAACGACAGCGGGCCGCTGCGGGCCGTGTAGTCCTCCTCGTAGATCCCGATGAAGATCGTCAGAGTCAGGAAGAAGTGAGCGCCCATCTCGAACAGCGCCACGTAGTCGTGCTCGACGAGTGCCCGTCGCTCGTCTTCGTCGAGTCGCAGCCATGTGGTGCGCTCGATGCGCTGCCCCTGCGCACCGAGATACGGCATGTACTCCTCCTCCCACCGGGCGACGAGCGCTGCCGGGTCGGATTTGTAGGCGGCAAGGAGCTCCGGGTCCCTATCCACTTGGAAGAGGAACTTGTTGACGGCGTACTTGCTCATGCCGTCACCCCCTCGCGTGCAGCGGCACCGGCCTCGGCTATCCGCTCACGGGGATCCCCGTTCGGGTACCACGTCATGTACATCTCACGGGTGTGAAACAGGTCCAGATCGTCGACGTAGGCCGCTCTCTCTGGGCCGGCGATGCCGAGCATCAGCACGAGGTCGAGGAATCCGGGGGTCGCGTTGCCTGCCGCGACCATCGAATCCCAGGTGACGTTGTCGAGGATCGCATCGATGTCACCGTTCGCAAGCCAGTCGATCGCCTGCAGGTCCCATTCCGGATCCGGTCCGTGCTCGCCGAACATCCTGGGCCCTCCCAGCTCGAGCGAGAGGTGCCCGGAACCGATTGCCGCAACACGCTTGTCGGACGGATACTCGTCGATGATCTCCCGGATCGCCCTGCCGAGATCGTAGAAGCGCTTCGCGCTCGGCAGCGGCGGGGCGAAGATGTTCGTGTAGATCGGCACGATCGGCAGGTCGCCCTCGGGGCGGGTCGTAATGATCGGGCAGATGATCGAGTGGTCGATCTTCAGCTCGTTCGATACCGAGAAGTCGAACCCGCGATCGAGCAACCCCTGCAGCATGAAGCCGGACAGCTCTTCGTGCCCCTCGAGTTCGTAGGTCGGCATGCTGAACTCGCGGATCTCGTTGTAGAACGTCGCGTCGTAACGCGGTTGCTTGCCGATCAGGAACGTCGGGTAGTTGTCGTGGAAGAACTGGTGGAAGTGATCGGAGCCGATCATCACGAGGAGGTCCGGCTCCGCCGCCGTCAGGGTTTCGCGATACGACTCGACCTTCGACTTCCATTCCGCCGCCTGCGGAAGCTGCTCTTCGGGCGGCGTCAACTCCGTCGCTTTGTAGAAGAACGGGTGGTGCGTCGTTGCGAGCACCGCACTCAGTGTTGCCATCTGTCTCTCCTTCGAGCGTTGCTGTTGTGCGTCAATCGTTCGGCGAAATGTACTGGGCGTTTCGGTCGACCTCGGTGTAGATCGCCGGCCCAACGGGGTTCTGCTGTTCCTCTGCAAGGTGACCGATGAGTCCCGCCGTGCGTGCCAGCAGCGCGAAGCCGCGAAGCAGACCGAGCGGCAGCCCCGCGTCCGCGAGCGCCGCGCCCGCGACCCCGGCGCCGTTGAGCGGGAGCGCCCGGCCGAGCATCTCGGGATGCACGCGGCCGATTGCCTCGAACAGTGCCAGGTGCGGGCCGAACACCCCTTCTTCTCGTGCGATCCGGAACATCACCGGCGTGCGAGGGTCGCCCTCCTTGTGCACGGGATGCCCGAGACCGGGGATCCGCTCGCCCGCGGCTTTCGCCGACGCTACGACGTCGCGTGCGGCGGCATCCCAGTCATCGGCTGAGAACTCGCTGGTGTCACCGAGTGCGGCGATCCGCTCGGCGAGGAACGTCCCGGTGTCCTCCGTGACGCCGAGGAATCTCGATCCCCCACCGAGGAGTCCGGCCGCGATCGCTCCCTGGATCGAATCCGGGGCGGAGTAGTAGGTCATGCGCGCCGCGATCGCGGTGGGTGTGTATCCGTGATCGGCGAGCGAGACGAGCACGGCCTCGAACATCCGGAGCTGCCCCGGTGTGGGCCGCCGCTTCGTCGCCAGCCAGTAGGCCAGTTCACCGAAGCCGACCTGCCCCAGCACGTCTTCGGCGAGGTCCTGACCGAGGAGCTTGATCGAATCCGAGGTCGACGTGCCGATTCCCGTGGGGTAAACGTGTTCTTCACTCATCGCTGGTCTCCTGTCTCGTCTCTCTTGCCCAGCCAAGCACGCAGCTCCGCGTCGTGCTCGCCGAGGTCGGGAGGCGGAAGCCGGTACTGAGGCTCGGTCTTCGAAAACGTGATCGCGTTGCGGATCATGGGTACGGCGCGTTCACCCTCTCCGACCGTCACGACCGGTGACAGGCCGAGCCTCTCGGCCAGCCGCACACCGCCGTCGATCGTCTGCACCGGACCGCAGGCGATACCCGCTTCTGTGAGTCGATCGAACCACTCATCGGTCGTGGCCGTGGCGAGTGCGTCGACCAGCAGAGGTCGTAGTTCATCCCGGTTGCGATTCCGGTCGTCCGTGGTGGCGAACCGTTCGTCCTGAATAATTTCGGGGATGCCGAGCGCTTCAGCGAGCGCGGCGAACTGGCGATCGTTCGCGGCGACGACGATGATCTCACCGTCCGATGCCGGCAGCGGCTCGTAGGGGAACAGGCTGGGATGGGCGTTCCCCATGCGATAGGGAACGGTTCCGCTCGCGACATAGGTCGAGGAGTGGTTCGCCATACCCGCGAGCGCCGTGGAGAGAAGGTTTACCTCGATGTGCTGCCCTTCACCCGTGAGATCGCGGTGCCGCAGTGCGGCGAGGATCCCGATGACGGATTGCAAGCCGGTCATGATGTCGAAGACCGAGACGCCCGAGCGGTAAGCGGGTCCCTCTGCATCGCCCGTCAGGCTCATGAGCCCTGACATCGCCTGCACGATGAGATCGTAGCCGGGCAGGTGCGCACCTTCTGCGCTGCCGAATCCACTGATGGATGCGTACACGACTTCCGGGTTCGACTCCGCCACGCTTTCGTAGTCGAGGCCGAACTTCCCCAGGCCGCCGGGTTTGAAGTTTTCGATCACGATATCGGCGCGGCTCACGAGCTCCTGCGCGAGTGCACGGTCCTCGTCGTCGCGGAAGTCGAGTACGATGTCACGCTTGTTGCGGTTGATGCCGAGGTAGTAGGTCGATACTCCATCCCGTTCTGGTGGTCGCCAGCCCCGTGTCTCGTCGCCGATCGGCGCCTCCACCTTCACAACTTCAGCACCAAGATCGCCCAGGATCTGTGTTGCGAAGGGGCCGGCTAGTACCCGGGAGAGGTCTGCGACGAGCAGCCCCGATAGCGGCCCGCGCGGAGTAGCCTTGCTGTGCTGCTGATCCGTCATCAACTCGTCCTCCTGATCATCTGATTCGTGTTTACCAGGAGCATCAGTGCCGCCCCGACAACTGCAGCGCCAACCACCTGCAGGAGGCCGGCACCCGACCATCCGAGGCTGCCGACGAGCCCGCCGAACAGTGTTCCGGAGAATGCTGCCGCCACGTAGTAGGTCAAGACGAAGATGCCCTGGCCGCGTCCGACGCGTTCCGGTCGCACCGAGCGCTGCAGCGCCGTCGAGATATTCGTGAAAAGGCCGCCCGAGCCGAAGGCACCGACGAGGAATGAGAGCAGATACTGCGCGGCGGGTTCGGTTGCGAACGTGTACATCGGCCAGGCGGCGAGGGCCGTTCCAGCGAAGCTGACCAGCAGCACCCATTTCTGCGGGAATCGGTCGCCGAACCACCCGAACACGAGCGCGAGCATCGCACCCAGGCCACCCATGGCGACGGCGAGGCTCGCCTGCCCGTCATCGAAGCCCAGTGATTCGCCCAGGTATGTCGGGTACAGCCCCAGATACCCGTAGAAGATGATGCCCGCGAGCGCCGCGCCCAGTCCGAGAACAACGGTGTTTCGATTGAGCGTGCCCGTCGGCATGAAGTCGAAGGCGTTCGCGGCATCGATACCGGCGCGCCCAGCGGCGGCCTCCGACATGCTGCGCTTGACGAAGACGAAGATCATGACGCACATGACGATGCCGAGAGCGGCGAACAACAGGAACGGTGCACGCCAGGTGCCCCATTGGGCTGCGAAGGGTACGCCGATGAGCGGCCCGAGGAAGATACCGGCGCCGAAGGCGACTCCAACGAATCCGGCGGCGAATGCGCGTCGATGGAAGAAGAAGGCCCCGATGATGGCGTACAGTGCGGTCGCCTGCACGCCTTCCCCGATTCCCGAGAGCAGCCGGTAGGCCGCCATGTCCCAGAAGCCCTGCGAGATCGCGATCAGTCCGGTACCGAGCGAGAAGACGAGCACGCTGGCAAGCACGATCGTCTTCCTGCCCAGCCGATCGACCAAGAAGCCGGCGAGGAATCCCGCGATGGCGAGGCCGAGCGTAAAGCTCGTCGCCAAGAAGCCGGATTCCACCAGGGAGAAGCCGAGCTCGTCACGGATCTGCGGCAACAGGGGGTAGAAGACCTGCCTGTCCATCGCATTCAGCATCCAGGATGCGCAAAGCACCGCGAAACCGACGGCTATCAGTGTCGGTGAGAGCCTGTTCGCCGTTTTTTCCTGGACCACGGTCGCTTCCGTGACTTCTGCCATCGCGTTCCCCTTCGAACGTTGTACGCCTATCGGACACTTCGTCGCTATACGGACAGAGTTGATAGTTGGCATAGTAGCCTCGTCGAATCACGCCGTCAACGCTCAAGGAGCATTTCTGTGCGCAAGCAAGTCTCACCTCACGCTTCGATGCGCCGTTTCGGTCGCTATTCGAGCGGTCAAAGCGACTCAACCCGCGCGCTGAATGACGCAGCGCGCGTCAGAACCGGGAGTCAGCCCGTCGTCGCAACGGGGATGCGCGCGCGCAGGGCGTAATCGAGACCCAGGTCTTCGGCAGCGCTCAGCAGGTGCGGCAGATGCACATTCTGCAGGTGCTCGAGGGTCGTTTCAGCGGCGTGGGCGTTCACATTCACCGCAGCGAATACGGTTCCGTCGGCGCGGCGAACCGGCGCGGCGATCGATCGAATCGCGGGAGCGAGCTGCTGGTCAGAAATCGCCCACCCCTGCTCTCGCACCTCCGCGAGCACAGCATCCAGCTCCCCCCGGTCGGGGTCCCAAGGAGGCACGACACCGGACCGCGAAGGGGTGGCGAGCACGTCGTCGAGCTCCACGGAGCTCATGTCGGCCAGCAACACCTTGCCCAGCGACGTCTGGGCAGCAGGGAACCGCGTACCGACCGAGACGGAGAGCGTCACGAGCTTAGGCACGGCGGCGCGTGCGACGTAGACGACATCGGAGCCGTCGAGCACCGCAATGGATGACGACTCATTCGTGAGGTCGACGAGTTGACGAAGCCGTGGCATGGCCGCGTCCCAGAAGTCGCTATCGCCGAAGAACGCGACGCCGAGCTCCAGCACCCGCGGCGTCAATTCGAAGCGGCCTTCCTTCGACGCAACGTAGCCGAGCTCCTGCAGCGTGATGAGCACTCTGCGCGCGGTCGGCCTGGCGAGGCCTGTCCGTTGAGCGACCTCGCTCAACGACTGCGAGGGTGCGCCGTCGAAGCTCCTCACGACGCTGAAGCCGCGCGCGATAGCCTCGACGAAATCGGGGTTGGATTTCTCGCGCACCTGCGTCTGCCTTTCGCTTGGATTCGCCTCAGTGTATAGCCAGGGCAGCGATGGACCCTCAGCCGCTACGACTCCTTCGTGATCTCCACTGTGACGAACAGTTCGCTCTTGCCGCTGCCGGCGAAGACCCCGCGCAGCGGCGGCACGTCGTTGTAGTCGCGGCCGTAGCCGACACGCACGTGGCGTTCACCGATGTCGATCAGGTTCGTCGGATCCCATGGGAACCAGTCGCCCGTGAACCATTCGACCCACGCGTGAGACTCGCCCGTGACGGTCTCCCCGACCTCTGCATCCGGCTTGGGGTGCAGATAACCCGAAACGTAAATCGCCGGAATCCCGACAGCGCGCAGGGCTCCGATCGTGATGTGCGCGATGTCCTGACAGACGCCCTTCTTGTTCACCCACGCTTCCCGCGCGAGCGTGTGCACGTGGGTGACGCCGGAGATGTATTCGATCTCTTCCCCGACCATGCGCGCGATGGCCGCAGCCGCCTCATCGGGAGTGTCGGCACCGTCGGCGATCTCCTTCGCCTTCTCGACGAGGTCGTCCGCGGGCACGGTGCGGTCGGTCTGCACGAGCTGCTCGACGTACTTCGTCGACCGCTGCACGAGCTTGCCGAGCTGCTCCCAGGAGATAACGTGGCCGCGCATGAGCCTTGGCCGCACCTCAACGAGCGACTCGGCCGTCAACTGCAGTTCGGAGTGCGGGTTCAGCACGTCGAACGAGGTCACTCGCGTGCCCCAGTAATCGTCGTACTGGTTCATGCTCGTGTACGGATGGATGTCGAGGTTCGAGTAGATAACGAACTGCCCGTCCGATGACACCGGCAGCATCCGAGCCTCGTTGTACGACGCCATCGCCGGTGCTTCGTACCGATACCCGGTCGTGTGCTTGATGCGGATGCGACTCATGACTGACCTCCCATCCAAGCGGGCATATTATGCGTCGGGAAGTACCGCTCCCGCACCGCGTTCGAAACATCGGTCGTGGTCGACTGCACGCGATCCATGATGTGCGGCAACTCCTCGATGATTTCGGCGATGGGCCGGAACTCGAGCTCGGCACGAATGCGCCCGAGCATCCTGACCGCGTGATCCTGGTAGCCGATGCGCTCGCGCTGCGGGTCGATGTCGCGCAGGCAGTGCTCGGCGAGCGTGAGAGAGAACATGATCGACCTGGGGAACAAACGGTCGAGCAGCAGGAACTCCGCCGCGTTCGTACTCGACGGAACCCCGCGATAGGTGCGCAGGTACGCCTCGTACGCGCCGACGGATCGCAGGATGGTCGTCCATGACGGGCCCGAGGCCTCCGTGAGCGCGCGGGTCGCCAGCAGTCGCGCCGTCATGTCCGCTCGCTCGATCGCGCGGCCGAGCGTGAAGAAGCGCCAGGCATCATCACGGCTCGACGTCGAATCCGCCAAGCCGGCCGCGAGCGCAGCCCGCTCCCGGACCCACGAGAAGAGTTCGTGCACCTTCTCTCCGCCGACCCGGTGCGGCATCCCGGTGTACGTGGTGTTGAGCACCTCCCACAGCTCCGTCGAGATGATCTCACGCGCCCGCCTGGCGTTCTCGCGCGATGCCCGAACGGAGTAGGCGATGGAGGCCGTGTTCATGCGATCGGTGGCGAGGGCGGAGATGACGTCGGCGCGGGTGAGCTTGTGCTCCGGCGGTGCATCATTCCCCATGACGCCGAGCAGCGCGCGGCACGCGGTGTCCTCGTCGACGAAGATGTCCTCCAGCAGCAGCTGCAGGTAGACGTCGAGGATGCGCGCGGTGCCGTCGCTGCGCTCGATGTAACGGCCGATCCAGAACAGGCTCTCGGCGATACGGCTCAGCATGCTCGGCCTCCCGTCTGCTGTTGCTGTTCGTCTTGCGATCGCCCCGCATCCTGCGGCGACTGATCCTGCTCGTGGTCGCTCGGGTCGATGATCGGGATCGCCGATGTGATGGGTTCGCCCGAGACGCCGAACTCGTCATCGTCGCTCGGATCGATGACGGGGTGCCGGGCATCCCCCAGCACCCACGTGTCCTTCGAGCCGCCGCCCTGCGACGAATTCACGACGAGCTGCCCTTCCGGCAGCGCCACGCGAGTGAGACCTCCCGGAAGCACCCAGACGTCCTCACCGTCGTTCACCGCGAACGGCCGCAGATCGACGTGCCGGGGCCGCAGGCCGTCTTCGACGAGCGTCGGGATGGTCGAGAGCTGGACGACGGGCTGCGCGATCCAGCCGCGGGGGTCGTCGAGCAAGCGTGTGCGGAGCGCGTCGAGCTCGGTTTTGCTCGCGTCGGGGCCGATCACGAGGCCCTTACCGCCCGAGCCGTCGACGGGCTTCACGACGAGTTCGTCGAGCCGGTCGATGACCTCTTCGAGCGCTTCCGGCTCGTCGAGCCGCCACGTGTCGACGTTCTTCAGAATCGGGTCCTCGCCGAGGTAGTACCTGATCAGCTCTGGTACGTACGTGTAGATGAGCTTGTCGTCGGCGACGCCGTTGCCGACCGCATTCGCGATCGTCACGTTGCCGAGGCGCGCCGAGAGCATGAGCCCGGGGCTGCCGAGCACGGAGTCGGCCCTGAACTGCAGCGGGTCGAGGAAGTCGTCGTCGACCCTGCGGTAGATGACATCGACGCGCATAGGCCCGTTGGTCGTCCGCATGTAGACACGGCCACCGGACGTGAAGAGGTCTCGCCCCTCAACCAACTCGACGCCCATGAGGCGAGCGACCAGCGTGTGCTCGAAGTATGCGGAGTTGAAGACACCGGGCGTGAGGACGACGACGGTCGGGTCGTCGACGCCCGCGGGGGCTGCGGCGCGCAATGCCTTCAGCAATTGGTCGCAGTAGTCGCCGACGGGCCGCACGCGCATCTTCGCGAACATCTCCGGCAGCGTTTGCGCGAGCATCCTGCGGTTGGACATCACGTAGCTGACGCCACTGGGGATGCGCACGTTGTCTTCGAGCACGCGCCAGTCGCCCACTTCGTCGCGAATCAGGTCGATGCCGGAGACGTGGATGCGCACGCCGTTCGCGCCGGAGAAGCCCGCGGCCTGCCGGTGGTAGTGCGCGGATGACGAGATCAACTGCGCGGGGATCACCCCGTCGTCGATCACCCGCTGCGGGCCGTAGACATCGGCCAGGAATGCCTCGAGCGCTTTCACCCGCTGCTTCACACCGGACTCGACGTGCGACCAACTGTCGGCGGTGATGATGCGGGGAACAGCATCCAGTGGGAACGGCCGCTCTTCGCCCGCGAAGTCGAACGTGACGCCCTGTGCGAGGTACGACCTGGCGAGGGCGTCAGCCCTGCCGCCGAGTTCCTCTTGGCTCAGCGTGCTGAGCGCCTCGTAGATCTCACGATACGGGGCTCTCGGGACGCCCGGGGCGGAGAACATTTCGTCCCAAGGCTTGCCGCTCCGGCGAGGCTGATTGGCCAGAGGCTTGTCGTAGTCGTCGAACAGATCGCCCATACACCGACACTAGCGGCCAGACACGGTAGAACACAGAGGCCCGGGATGTCGCCACCCCCGTTGGGGTGCGAAAAACTTCGAAACATGACGGTCATGTTTCGAAGTTTTTCGCACCCTGTAGGCGCTACTAGGCTGGGTCGGTGACCAGCACTCGCCCTCTGTTCGCCGCTCGGCTCGGTACGAGCCTCGCGTTCGGCATCGTGGGCTTCCTCTTCGCCGTCTGGCTCGTGCACATCCCGGCCGTGCAGTCAGCAACGGGCGTCAGCAAGGGCGAACTCGGCACCGCCCTGCTGGCACTCGGACTCGGTTCCATCGCCGGGATGCAGATCGGCGGCTCCGTCATCGCCCGCTTCGGCGCGCGCTGGCCGCTGCTCATCGGTCATGTCATCATGGTGGCGACGCTTCTGGGGCCAGCGCTCTCCGGAGGGCTGTGGACCCTCATGGCGGCGCTGCTCCTGTTCGGCATCGGAAACGGCCTCGCAGATGTCGCCATGAATGCCGAGGCCGTCGAAGTGGAGCGCGACAAGGGCAAGGCGATCATGTCGTCGATGCACGCGTTCTTCTCGGTCGGCACTGCGGTCGGAGCCGGGTACGGATGGCTCGTGCAGACACTGTCTTGGCCCACCCTCACGAGCTTCACCGTGGCGTCCGGCCTGGGGCTGGTGGCAGCAATCGTCGCGATGGCACTCATCCCGTCACGGAGCATGGAACCCGAGCCGACCACCGCGGAAATGATGATCGCCTCACGTA
>DXDC01000459.1 GCA_019115685.1 Candidatus Agrococcus pullicola | reverse complement strand
ACTTGCGACGGGGCATCCCGTAACGCACGACGAAGCGTCGAGAAAGCCCGGAACTATTCGTATACAGTGCTCTGCCGACCAACTTCCGTCGTCCACTCGCATTCCGTAACCGGCGAGGTGCCGGGGATCCGGACGCACCCGGGTAAGAATAAGGAGGTGTTCTTCACTGAGGGCCGTATCGGCGTCACCGTGTGGCGCGTTGTCGCCGTTATGCTCGCGCTCGGCGCCGAATCATGGAACCTCGTCAACCTCACGTTCTCAGGCGAACGGCTGAGTGAGCACTTCGGCTACTTCACGGTGCAGTCGAACCTGCTGTTCGCCGCGATACTGCTTTGGATGCTGTCGGGCGCGCGACGACCGGCGTGGTTTCCGCAGCTCAGGGGTGCCGCGACCGCCTACATCATCCTGACCGGCATCATCTACGCCGTGCTGCTGGCGGAGCCCGATGAGGTGTGGTCGTGGGATATCTCATTCACGAATCTCGCCCAACATCGCATCGTGCCGATCATGGCGGCAATCGACTGGATTCTGGTCACATCCCCTCGGGCACTGCGCGTCCGGCGGGCGTGGACGTGGATGCTGTACCCGATCGCGTACCTCGCCTGCTGCTGGTTGCGCTGGGGTGTGGACGGCTGGGTTCCGTATCCGTTTCTCGACCCGACAATCCACGGGATCGCGGGGCTGGTGCCGTCGACCGGCCAGGTCCTCATCGCCTTCGTCGTCGGCATCTACGCGGTTGCATTCACGTCGAAGCTGTCGCATCCCCCGCCCGAAGAGTTCGAGCATACGGATGCCGAGGACGCGCCTTCCGCCCTCTCGGCCACCCCCGAGGGGGCGAAAAACTTCGAAACATGATGGTCATGTTTCGAAGTTTTTCGCACCCTACTGGTGATGAGGATGAGCCCGCGGGATGCCCGGGCGCGCCGGACCAACGCAGTTGAGACGCGATAGGCTCCGGGTATGCTCGCCAATTCGTCCACCGACTCGGCCAGTGCATCCGAAGTTCCGCCCCGCGCATCGGGAACTCAACCCCGTGCTTCGCAAAAGCAACGCAATCGGTCTCGCCGAACCATCGTGCTGGCCCTCGGCCTGGATGCCGTGCTCGTGGTCGCCTTTGCCGCATTCGGGCGCGTCAGTCACTACGGCGGCGTCTTCGGCGAGTACGGGCTGGGGCTCGCGACGACCGCGTGGCCGTTTCTGGCCGCGCTCGCTCTCGCGTGGTTCGTGACGCTCGCGTGGCGGGCTCCTTTCGCCCCGCTCCGCACCGGTGTACCCATCTGGGTCGTGACCGTTGTCGGCGGGATGCTGCTGCGTGCGCTCTCGGGGCAGGGAACAGCGCTGCCGTTCATCATCGTGGCAACGCTGACGCTGCTTCTGCTGCTGGTCGGCTGGCGCCTGATCGGGATGCTCGTGCGACGGCTGCGGCGTCGGGCATCCGCGGCAGTACGTCCGAAGCATTAAGCCCGATGCGTCATCGCCGGCTTCTCAATGCCGGTTCGGCACCAACGTGAACCGGTGCCCGAGTGCATCAGCCAACCGCAGCAACGTAGCCGTGGTGGGGTTCCCCACTCCGCGCTCGATACGGCTGATCTCTGACTGCTGGACACCAAATGCTTGCGACAGAGCGGGCTGCGTCAGGGAACGCCCTTTGCGAGCGGCTGCGAGCACTGCCCCAAGCTCTGCGCGTTCCCTGACTTCTTCTTCGAACTCAGCAGATGCGGCTTCGTACACACGGCGAGTGTCGCCGTCCCAGTCGGCCTTCGCGCGTGCAGCGAGTTCATTGAAGCTCTTGGCCATGCATTTCAGCTTCTGCAGGGGCAGTAGCCAACGCTGCGCTAGAACTCCCGCTCTGCGAGGCGACGGACGGCGTCCCGTAGAGCACGCTCGGCATCCCAGCCCTGTTCTCGCGCCGTCTGCACGAGAGCGAGCAGCGCATCCCCGAACTCTTCCTCCGAGCCGACATTCGAGTCCGCGGCCTTCGGCAGCACCCCATCCCGCCGCTCGAGCCGCCCAAGCACCTTCTGCGCACGCTGCAGTGCCGGCAACGCAACAGGCACACCGTCGTCGACACGTTTGCGCTCGCGTTTGCCTGCCTCGTCGGCTTTGAGGCGCTCCCAGTTCGATTTCACCGAATCGATGTCGCGCGGCGCATCGCCGAACACGTGCGGATGCCGCGCCCGCATCTTGTCGGCAACGGCTCCCGCGACACGCTCGAAGTCGAAGCGGCCGTCGGCGCGCGCGATTTCGGAGTGAAACACGACCTGGAAGAGTACGTCGCCGAGCTCCTCGACTAATTCGTCGTCTGCCGCGCTGTTCTCGATTGCTTCTGCGAGTTCGTACGACTCCTCGAGCAGGTACTGCACGAGGGATGCGTGGGTCTGTTCACGGTCCCAGGGGCACCCGTCTTCGGCGCGCATAATACGCATCAGTTCGACGAGTCGTTCGATGTTGCTCACCGCGGCCTCCTTTGCTCAGCACTCCGATGACACGATACGCGGAAACCAGCCTTTGCCTGGGCTGACCTGAAGACCGACGGGTACTCAAAAACTGGGTTTTCCCGAATGACTGGCAAACGGCCAGTCATTCGGGCACGAACGTCAAAAAATCAGTCGCTCGGGCACCGACCGCAAGAGCGCCGAGCCAGCCACCTAGCTCGCGGCAGGTGCCGAATCAGGCTCGGGAGGGAACATGTCGCTCAGCAGCTGCGATACCCAAGCGATGAGCTCACCATCAGGCAGCGGTTCGGGGCGGGTGCCGGCGAGCCGCCCATCCCCTCGCGTCGGCATCGGCACGACAAGCACCTTCATGGCCGTCTGCAGCTTGGCATCCGGGTACAACCGCTTCAGCCGCAACTGCAGCGAGTCGGTGAACTCTGCGGGTCCGACACGCAGGTTGGGGCCGACGACGAACACCTCCGACAGTCGAGCCTCCTGCGCCTGCCTGCGCAGCCGTGCCATCGCGGCGAGGTTCTGTACCTGATCGGGCAGCTCGCCGTAGCGGTCGCGAAGCTCGTCGACGACGCGCTCGATGGCATCATCGTCCGGATGCCCGGCAGCGCTGGCAAGTTTTTGGTACGCCTCGAGGCGCAGGCGTTCCGAGTCGATGTAGCTGTCGGGTACGACGGCGTCGACGGGCAGTTCGAGGCGCAGTTCGCGCGGGGCTTCATCGACATCCCCGCGGAAGGTCGCGACAGCCTCCCCGATCATCCTGATGTACAGGTCGAATCCGACGCCGGCGATGTGGCCGGACTGTTCGCCGCCGAGCAGGTTGCCGGCACCGCGGATTTCGAGGTCTTTCATCGCGACCTGCATGCCGGCGCCGAGCTCGTTGTGCACTGCGATCGTCTCGAGGCGGTCGTGCGCGGTCTCCGACAGGGGCTTGTCGGCGTCGTAGAGGAAGTACGCGTAGGCGCGTTCGCGGCCTCGGCCGACTCGTCCGCGCAGCTGGTGCAGCTGCGAGAGCCCGTAGCGTTCGGCTCGGTCGACGATGAGGGTGTTCGCGTTCGGGATGTCGAGGCCGGTCTCCACGATGGTCGTGCAGACGAGTACGTCGTAGTTCTTCTCCCAGAAGTCGTCGATGACCTGCTCGAGTGCATTTTCGCCCATCTTGCCGTGGGCGACGCCGATGCGCGCCTCTGGCACGAGTTCGGCGAGCTTCGCGGCAGTGCGCGCGATGGTCGAGACGCGGTTGTGCACGAAGAATACCTGGCCTTCGCGCAGCAGTTCGCGCCGGATCGCGGCCGCAACCTGCTGGTCGCTGTAGGCGCCGACGAATGTGAGGATCGGGTGCCGTGCCTCGGGCGCGGTGGCGAGCGTGGACATCTCGCGGATGCCAGTCACGGCCATCTCAAGCGTGCGCGGGATGGGCGTGGCGCTCATCGAGAGCAGGTCGACGTTGGTTTTCAGCTTCTTCAGCGCGTCTTTGTGTTCGACGCCGAAGCGTTGTTCCTCGTCGACGATGACGAGGCCGAGGTCTTTGAACTTCACTTTTTCGGTGAGCACCCGGTGCGTGCCGATGAGGACATCGACGCTGCCGTCGGCAAGGCCGGCAATGGTTTCGCGCGCCTGTTTGTCGGTCTGGAATCGGCTGAGCGCCTTCACGTTCACGGGGAATCCCGCGAACCGTGACTGGAACGTCTCGAAGTGCTGTTTCACCAGCAGTGTCGTCGGTACGAGCATCGCGACCTGCTTGTTGTCCTGCACCGCTTTGAATGCGGCGCGTACAGCGACCTCGGTCTTACCGAACCCTACGTCGCCCGAGAGCAGTCGATCCATGGGAATCTCCGACTGCATGTCGCGCTTCACTTCGTCGATCGTGGTCAGCTGATCGGGCGTTTCGGCGTACGGGA
>DXDC01000458.1 GCA_019115685.1 Candidatus Agrococcus pullicola | reverse complement strand
CTCGTGCCGGCCCTGCTCGTCGTCTTAGGCATGGAACGGAGGCAGGCGGCTGGAACCTCTCTTGCCGCTATCGTCCCGATGGCGGCCGTCGGCGTCATCTCGTACGGCGCTGCGGGTCAGGTCGATCTGCTCGCGGCCCTCCTGATCGCGGCGGGGGCTGTCATCGGTGCCCAGATCGGGGCACTGCTGCTCGCGAAGCTTCCCGTGCCGGTCATCCGCTGGGTCTTTATCGCGTTCCTGGGATTCGTCGCCGTCGATCTGCTCATCAGCGTTCCCAGCCGCGAGTCCGCTCTGGAGATCGACTGGTGGTCCGGTGCCGGGCTCGCACTGCTGGGTCTCGTAACCGGCATCCTCTCGAGCATCCTCGGGGTTGGCGGGGGAGCCGTCGTTGTTCCTGCGCTCATGCTCTTTTTCGGGTCGAGCGACCTCGTCGCGAAGGGTACGTCGCTCGCGATGATGATTCCGACGGCGCTGTCGGGTACGATCGCGAATCTGCGCCGAGGCAATGTCGACCTTCGCGCCGGCCTCGTCATCGGACTCACTGCGAGTGTCACGACAGTGCTGGGGACGCTAATCGCACAGTGGATATCACCGCTTGCCGGCAACATTCTCTTCGCGTGCTTCATCGTCGTCATTCTCGTGCGAATGCTGTTGGAAGAGATCAGGGGTTGGCGACGCAGATGAAGACTCTGCGCGAATTCTTCACGGGAGTAGGCTTCGTGCTCCGCGGCTTCAAGTTCTGGGCGCAGCACCCCGGCCTCGCCGCTCTAGGAGCCATTCCTCCGCTTGTCGTCGGCGCTGTGATCTTGGCGCTGATGATTCTGCTGATCATCAACGTCGGCACGTTCGTCGCATGGGCGACGCCGTTCGCGGACAGCTGGAATGCGCTGTGGCGAGACCTCATGCGCTTTACCGCTGGCGCCCTCCTTGCCGTCGGTGCCGGCGTCTTGTTCGTGCTCACGTTCTCGGCCGTTTCGCTTGCGGTGGGCACCCCCGTGTACGACCGTATTTCGAAAGCCGTGGATGACGAGCTCGGTGCGCCGGAGCAGCGGCGACAGTTCGGGTTCTGGGCGTCGGTCGGTAAATCACTCACCGATGCGCTGATTCTCGTGCTCGTCGCGCTGCTGGTCGCCCTGCTCGTCTTCGCTGTGGGGCTGATACCAGGGGTCGGATCCTTCTTCGGCTTCGTGCTGGGCGTGATTCTCGGCGGAAGGGCAATCGCGGTCGATATGACCGGGACCCCGATGGACGCACGAGGTTTGACACTGGGCGAACGAAGGGCCAGCCTGCGCACCAAACGGCCGAGGACGATGGGCTTCGGGATCGCCTGCTACCTGCTGTTCATGATTCCGCTCGTCGCGGTGTTCGCGATGCCGGCGGCGACGGCCGGCGCGACGCTGTTGACGCGGTCGCTGTTCGATGAGCGCCTTGACCCAGCAGCGTAGGTTCACTGCTTCCTGACGGCGCTGCTGTCTTCGATGCCGCCGGGCACCGTCGAGACATCGCGGCGCCGCACGAGCGAGTCGAGTTCTGGTGAGCGCTTTCTGATCGCGTGCAGCGTTGTCCCGAGCAGCTCGGCCGTGTCGCGGTACTTGGACATCATCTGATCACGCGTTTCCGGATCCATGCGGCTCGTCCGCCACTTCTGCGAGTTGTCGCGAATATCCGCGATTTTCACGCGCAGGGCCAGCGGGTTCGAACGAATGCGGGATATCTGCTCGCTCAGGGTTTCCCCTTCGCGATCGGTCATGGCGTCGATCGCGCCCAATACCCGGGAGGAGAATCCCGCATCGCGCAACTCGTTCCACGTCAGAGAGCCCCACTCGAGGGTGTCGTGCAGCAGAGCGACGATCTTCGCATCATCGCCCTCGACGTCGAGCATGACCCGGATGGCGTGAGCCACGTAAGGGTCTCCCTGACGGTCCGTTTCACCGTCGAACGTGCGTGCTGCGATAAGAATCGCGCGGGAAAGTGCAGGGTTCTCCACGGTGAAAGCCTATAGGCTGGCGCGTATGGCACGCGTCGCTGATCCCGCTGAACTCGCCCGAATTCTGCCCGGCGTCTGGAACATCCGCGCGTCGTCCGGCGGCTACTGGAAGAACGGGACGCGGGAAGATCCCCGAGTCCGCATTGAAATCACGCAGAAGAGCCCACTGCAACTGCGTGAGTTCTACGAGTACTACCGTCGAGACAAGGGCGATCGCGAGTTCGAGGCCGTGGCCGAGTGGAAGGGTAGCCACTTCAGCTGGCGCATGGACGAGCATCCGGAAGCGCAGTCCGCGTTCGTCGTCAGCGACACTCCCGCGACCCCGGATGTCATCGCACTGCATATCTCCAACAGCGCCGAGACCGAGAGCTCGGTGACGATCTTCGCCCGACCCCGGCTCGCAGTCGAGGAAGTTCGGGCTTTGATCTCGCGCGATACCTACAGTTTCGAGCTCACTGCCGATGAGTTCTGGCAGCTGTCGTGGCTTTCCGGTTCTAACGACTCATGATCCCGGAGGCAGGCGGCCTCCTGCAGCGCTTCGCTTCATCACGCGATGCGGAGGTGTTCGAGTTCCATCAACACGATATCGAGCCGACTGGCGACGGCTTCATCATCGGGTTCGGCGTGACGCTCCGGGTGCAGGGGGCGTTCGAGAAGACCCACATCTACATCAACACGTCCTCCGATGCGGCCGTCGATGATCACTCCATTCGCCTGCGGCGACCGGACGGAACAGACTCTGTCGTGTGGGAGTATCCGGCAGACCCTTCGCTTCCCGCTCTCACCGCCATGTCGTTTCCCGAGGCAGCCGGGCAGACGCTTGCCAAGTTCGGCATTGAGGCAACCGGCGCGACCCTGACGCTGGAGGCGTATCGCCCCGGTAAGCGTGCGGTATTCCGCATCGACACCGATAGTGGGCGTTTCTTTGCCAAGCTCGTGCATCCGAAGGCTGCGGCATCCATAGACGCGCGGCACAACGCCTTCCTGGCAGCCGGTATGACAGTGCCCGTCAGCCTCGGCTATTCCGAATCCGGCCTGCTGCTGCTCGATAGGCTCCCCGGCGAGAGTGCTGTCGCGCACGTCCGTTCCATCGGCGGTGATCCCCGCTTCCTGCAGTCGCTCGACGCTCTCGCCGCGCGTATAGCGGCCGTCCCCATGGATGGGCGAGCACGTCCGTCCCTCGCGGCGAGAGTGGGCTGGTACGGCGCGAGAATGCGTGAGCAGGCCCCTATCTTCGCCCCCGCTGCGGATGCGCTGATTCCCGCTATCGAGGCGCAGTATCGAGCATCGCCGCCGGCGTCTGCGGTGACGATCCACGGGGACATGCATCTCGGGCAGATCTTCGTCGATCCCGGGGAGCCCTGGCGCATCACCGGCGTGCTCGATATCGACACCGCCGGCCTCGGTGAACAGGCGGACGATGCGGGAGCACTGTACGGTCACGTGTGCGTATCCGCAGCGGAAGCGAGAGTCGTCGGCGACGAAGCCAGCGGCACTTCCTTCACGGCTCTGGCAGCGGCGATACGTCAGCGGCTCCAAACGCCGCGCGTGCGAGCGATTGCCGCAACGCATCTACTGGGGCACGCACTCGCGTCGGGCTCGCGCGCAACAGATCGCGGCCAGCAGGTTGCGGGCTGGCTGCTCGCGGACGCCAGATCACTCATGGGTATGAGTCCCTGAAACATTTGCCTCTCCGCTCAAGTCCAGATGGGGGAGCGTCTCGAGCTGGTGCGAGAGGCCACGGCCGTTCGGAGCCCAGAACCAGGGGATGCTGTTCTCGTGGCTGACTGCTTTCCTGCCGCCCGCCAGGACTGCCTCCTGCGGTGATAGTCGGCGGATGGCGATCGCTTCGACCTGATCTGGATGGTCGCTTGCGAAGTCCTCGTAGATCTGTTCATCGTGCTGGCCGTCGTCACCGATCAGAATCCACCGAATCTGCGGGAATTCTCGAGCCAATCGGTAGAGGTTCTCGACCTTGTGCGCCTGGCCGGATCGGAAGAAGCGATCGTGCGTCGGACCCCAGTCGGTCAGCAGCATTGGGCCCGCAGGATAGAGATTGCGGCCGAGGAAGCGGGTCAGCGTTGGAGCAATGTTCCACGCGCCCGTAGAGAGGTAGATGAAGGGTGCCTCCGGTCGCGCGTTCTTGATTCGCTCGTACAGAACAGCCATGCCCGGCACCGGTCGTCTGGCATGCTCATCCAGAACGAATGCATTCCAGGCCGCAACCATGGGTCGCGGCAGGAGCGTGACCATGACGGTGTCATCGACATCGGAGATAACACCCGTCTTGCAGTCCGGGTCGACCACGAACACTTCTGCTGTGACAGCCTCTGAGCCGGGGACGCGTAACTGCAGCGTATTCCAACCGGCAGGCAGCGAGAACGGCACGACAGCATCCACAACTCCGCCTCTGTCAGCTGTGACGGTGTGCGACTCTCCGTTGTACGTGACCGTTACGTCGACGTGGTTGAGGGGGATGGATGTAAAACTTCTCCATCCGCGAACATTCTCGTACAAGACGTCTTGTTCTTGGCCAGGCTTGACGAGCAGGATTCGACACAGCACGCGCACCCAGCCGTCACCGCCGTATCCCGGATAGGAGATGATCGCGGGAACTCGTCCCGAGCGGAGCGCGCGAGCCTCTCGAAACTCCTGCACCCAGTTCTCGATGCGGGCAGCGCGATGCAACAGCGGCTTGGGCAGGTAGTCGAGGGGAGTTGTGTGTTCGTGCATGTTATGTGCTGTCGGTGTGATGCAACCAGCGTAGGGCACGTCGGCTGTGAGTCGCACGGATGATCCGCCGCACATCCAAGTTGAACTGTTGTCCGAGTGAGGTCTCAAGTGAAGGCGCTACACTTTCCCAGTTGCCCGTTCACAGACGTTCGGGAAACATGAGGGAGGGATCAAAGCCCGATGGCAAATGAAATCGATAGCCAGGGATCGTTCAGGCATCAGCCGATTCAGGCACGTGCTGCGAATCGCATCGAGTCTTTGCTCGATGCGGCTGCGAGCAAGATCGACGAGAGCGGCTACGAAACGCTCACAACGCAGTCTGTGGCTGACGGTGCCGGTGCGTCGATTGGTACCGTGTACAGGTACTTTCCGGACCGCCTTTCGGTCATTCGTAGTCTCGCAGAGCGCAATGTCGCGAAGCTTCTCGGGGAACTCGACAAGGTTTTCGCTGAGCAACGGGAGAGCTGGCGCGACTACCTTGCGAGCGCACAAGATGTTTTGGCTGCGCTGTATGCGGATGAGCCGGGCTTCCGTCAGGTGCGCACCGGCGACCACGTCGAGTACGGTGAGCAGGTCGAGAAGTTCGGGCTTCCGGATCAACTCGCCGACCGCATCTGGAACCGCTACGTCGAACAGTTCGGGGTTCGGGACACCGTCGGCAATCGGGAGGCTGTGCGCCTCGGGGTGCGCATCCTCGTCTCGCTGACGGACATGGCGTTCGCGATGTCGAAGCAAGGTGAACCGGATCTGCTTCGTGCTGCACTGCGGCACGCCGAGCAGGAGATCGAGCCGATCTTCTAGAGATCTGCGACGTTGGCGCGCACGATCAGTGACGCTGCAGTCTGCCGAGAATCTGCTTGGTCGCCCACATCATCACCATGAAGGCGATGATGATGGCCACGAAGACGAACCCGGCCCCCTGCACGGTGCTGCTCAGTTCGCGAAATGTTCCACCAGCGGCCCATCCTGCGCTCGCATACAGCGTCGCCCAGATGAGGCATGCCGGTAGCGTCCAGGCGATGAAACGCCGGTAGGCGTAACCACTCGCGCCGACGGCGAGCGGGATCACCGAGTGTGCGACCGGAAGGAACCGCGACAGGAAGATGAAGGGTCCGCCCTGCCTTTGCACGCGGCGCTCCATCACCATCCATCGCCGAAACCACACGGGTTTGCGAAGCAGCAGCCGGAGTATTCGGGGGCGGAAGAAGCGTCCGAGAGCGTACCCGAACGACTCGCCCGCAAGCGCCCCGACGACACAGGCAATGATGAGTGCCAGCCATTGGATCCATGTCTCGGTTCCCGTCGCAGCGACCAGTACGACCGTGTCGCCGGGAACGATGAGGCCGATGAGCACGGAGGTTTCGAGCGCGATCGCGATGAAGGCGATGAGGATTCGCTGCCAATCCGGCAGCTCGGTGACGAACTCGAGTAGCGTCGTGATCCAGTCGTCGATCGGCATCGCGATCAGCGTACTCCGTCGCGCTCTCGAAGAGCTATGAGCCGCGCTTGCCACAGATCGCGCCGCTCAGGCGGAGCGAGAGAAGGTCCTTCCAGCCATTGCTCGACTCCGCGTATGCCGTGCAGCGCACTCATCACCCAGACTTCGCTCCCTTCGAGATCATGTGGAGTTGCGCGTGAGGGAATGACATCGGTACCCAGAGATGCTGCGAGCGTTCGTACGACGCTCCACGTCACGGAATCGACCCTGGGCAGCGCATCGTCCGGATAGAAGAGCCGATCGTCCCGCCACCACGCAATGGAGGAATGCGCGGCCTCACTGACGTATCCGTCATCGAGTACAACCGCCTCGTTTGCTCCGTGCTCGGCGGCGATCACGCGCAGCCCGGCGAGCTCCGGGAGGTCGGGACCCTTCACCGTCGGATGCTGCCTAGGGTCGATAGGGGCGGTCCAGAGCACGGCAGTCGACTGTCGATTCGGCGCTGCGCGGATGCTGTGCCGAAAGCCACGCGCGGACGTGTACTCGATGCGCGGAAAGAAATCGCCGACGCCGGGCGTGGCCGAACGCGCCGCCGCTATCGCAGCTTCCGCTTCGGCGGCGTCTCCTCCTGTACGCTCGACGCTGCGTGCGAATCGCTCGACATGAGCGGGAAAGGCGAGTACCTGCCCCGCGACACTGAGCCAGGAATCAACTACGGCGGCCGAGGAATCCATGAGAAAAAGCTTATGGCAGGATCAAAAGGTGCACGTACGACCGCCGCTTTCGCCGGAGCTCAATGCCGGCTGGTCCGGCGATGTCGAGCTCGACCCGCTGACCGCGTTTCACCATCTCGAGGCGGCATACGAGGACGTCGTATGGCTGGAGGATGCTGTCGAGGATCACCACGTCATCGCTGTGGGCGGTCAGCGGCAAACGGCTTCTTCGTTCGACGAACTGCTCTTCGATGAGCGGCCGAGTTTCGGCTGGATCGACTATGAGCTCGGGCTGCGCGAACTGGGGCTGACGGCGGAAGGCGGGGAGTCTCGATGGCTGCAGCCCGAGCGCTGGTGCGTCTTCCAGGACGGTCGCGCGCAGTTGCAGTCGACGGGGGAGGCGTGGGAGATTCCTCCCCGGGGGCAGTCGGCAAGCCGGTTCGCTTCGGAAACGCCGGGGCCTGCGGTCACACTCGACGACGATGACGCGTACGCAGCCAGAATCGGGGATTGCCTCGATTGGATCGCCGATGGCGACTCGTACCTCGCGTGCCTGACGACCGCCTACACGGTCGAAGGAGTTGATCCGGTCGCCACGTATCTCGCACTCCGGTCGCTCAGCCCCTCTCACAGGGGAGGGTTCATGCGCCTAGGGGGCAAGAGCATCGCCTCGATCAGCCCCGAGCGCTTCCTGGAGCTTCGTGACGGCAGAGTGCGAACGCGGCCGATCAAGGGCACGCGTCCACGAGGCGCGAGCAGCGAGCAGGATGCCGCATTTGCAGCCTCGCTCGTCTCGAGCGACAAGGAGCGCGCGGAGAACGTCATGATCGTCGATCTGTGCCGGAACGATCTTCACCTCGTCTGCGAACCGGGAACGGTCTCGGTGCCCGCGCTTCTGCAGGTCGAGACCTACTCCGCGGTGCACCAGCTGGTGTCGACAGTGGAAGGGCGCATCCGTTCCGGTCTCAGCGCCGTCGACGTCATACGCGCGCTCTTCCCCGCCGGCTCCATGGTGGGGACTCCAAAACGTCGAACAGCTGAACTCCTGCAGACGTTGGAGGGGCGTCCGCGCGGCACGTACTCGGGATGCTTCGGCGTGGTGTCGGCCAATTTCGCAGACCTTTCCATGACCATTCGTGCGCTTGTGGAAGAAGGAGGGGTCGCGACGATCGGTGTCGGTGGCGGCATCACCGCGCTGTCCGACGTGGAAGAGGAGGTCGCCGAAGTCCGGCTAAAAGCCGATGCGCTGCTGCGCTCGCTCCGGGGCTTCAGCAGGGATGGGTCACTCGGACTCGACGAGCCTGACCAGTTCGTCTAACTCCAGCGTCCATCCCTGTGCCAGCGAACGCAAGGATCTCAGCACGGACTCGCCGTCGGCCTGCGGGAATGCGAACCCCGACTCCTCGAGATGAATCTGCGTGCCAAGTTCGTCCTCACGAATGGAGAGCGTGACGGTTGTCGCCGCGTTCGACATGAAGCCCTCGGCCCACGAGAACATCACCCGCTGTTCGGGGACGACTTCGAGCACCTCGACGGCTAGTACGATCTCACCCGTCCAGGCGAATCGACCCTTCCCGCCCGCTACGAAGCCGCTCGGGAAGGTGGCGATGTCGCCCAGCCAACGAGAGTAGCCCTCAGGGGTCGAGATGGCGGCCCACACGCGCTGGGGCGCGGCCCTGGCGGTAACGATCCTGGTGATCCTGCGAGACGGGACGTCCGCTGTCGCAGGCGGATTGACGAACTCATCGTCTGCGGAAACCGTCATGACTTCGATTGTGCACCACATTCACCACGATGTGCGGCAGGTACGATGGGGAAGTTCGCTTTCTCATGGAGGATCAGTGACTGAGGATCAGTACAGCTTCGAGCACATTCAGCAGAAATGGCTGCCGAGGTGGGACGCTCTGCGTCCCTTCGCCACCGACGACGAGTCGGATCCGCGACCCCG
>DXDC01000457.1 GCA_019115685.1 Candidatus Agrococcus pullicola | reverse complement strand
GCATGCTATCGTTCCGCCCAGCGTGCGGCAGTGATCTCCGGCTTCTACCAGGTCGGTTCCCCCGACCCCTTCAGCAAGGAGACCGCAAACGTGAGGCTGCATCTGGTTGGAGCGTGTGCGCTGCGCCTCAGCCTTGGGCTTCCCTCGCCGTCGAGCGCGACGAAAGTTGCGTGTTAGCTGTTCCGCATGTACGCCTCCCAAGGGGCGAGGCGTGGTGCACACTCCATGCAGCCGGACTACTCGTTCTCAGGGTCCGACCAGGCGAAGTGCACACCGCCGCTGCTGACGACCGCCCAGGAACCGCAGGCGGCTCCTGCCTCGGGAATCGGGTCGATCAGCCACTCCGGGTCGAACGGCGGCGTCGTTGTAATATCCGCCGCACTGCAGTGCTCGGAATCGAACTCGGTCGGGCTCGTCCATCGCATGAGACTCGCATGACCGTCGAGCTGCGCAATCATGCGAATGTCGGTCGCATCGTCAGGCAGGAATCCCTGGAAGCGGAACGCCTCCCCTGATTCCTGGACGTCGGCAATCGTGTCGAAGTGGAACTCGCGTTCCCCCACCTGAAACGTGTCTTGCACTACGGTGCATCCGCTTACGGTCAGCGCGGCGACTGCGCCGATTGCGCCGACGAGCAGTTTCATTCGAGCGTGCATAGTTTTCGTACCTTTCTGAGTATTGACCAGGTTGTATCGAGGCCGGACGGCCGTTGCGGCGAGGGGGTTCATCGAGCTGCCATGCCAATCGCCGGTGAAACACGGCCCGCTGTCCGCATGGGGATCGCGGCCGCCAGGATCGAGGCGATGATGACGCCGAAGAAAACGGCAGCAAGCGAGCCGATCGGCGGTGCACCGGCAGACATCCCCAGCGCGTTCAGCGCGAGCAGACCGTAGCCGCTGCCGAAGACGACACCGGTTATCGACCCCATCGTTGCCGCGAGCGCAGCCTCGATGGCGAGTGAGCGACGCGCACCCGACCGACTCATGCCCAGGGCGCGTATCAGCGCGATCTCCTCGCGCCGCTCGGCGACGGACAGCGCGAGGGTAACCGCGACTCCGACCATTGCCACAATGAGGGTCACGCTGATCATGACGATGCCGATGATCTGGCCGACCAGGAGCGTCTGCTCGATGCCCTCCCGGACGTCGGATGCCCAGAACACGGGCGTGCCGTCGCTGACGCTCTCGAGCACCGCCGAGCGCAGTTCAACAGCGCCCGTTCCCGGAGCTGGATCAACGAGAATGTCGAGCCCGTCGACGCGAACATCCACTGCCGGATGCTCGGTCAGCAGGTCGACAACGGCATCGGGGTCGTCGACAAAGTCGACGGGAATGATCGCAGCGGAGGAGAAGTTGCTCTCCATGTCCTCGCGGGCATCGGCGGTAGCTCCGGCTACGCCGACGACGAGTGCCGCCGTCAGCCCAACCCCCAGCATCAGCACGGTGCTCATGGCAGCCGTGCGGCGGGAGGACCGACGTGCGTTCGATACCGCTACACGGACCGCTCCCGACGACCCGGTCAAGGGTCGAAGGAGTGCCGCGAACCACTGAACGATAAAGGGTCCGATGCACACGAGCGCGACGAAGAGCAGCACACCGCTGAGCGCCGTCAACCCGAGTGCCAGGAACTCGTCGGTGCTCGCCGCGATCGCACCGGCCGCACCGGTGGCGACAGCGCTCAACGCAAGGACACTCGCTGCGACCAGGCGCACAGCTCGTCTGGTCGACCGTGCCTCCGTTGCCCTGGCTGCGCTCAGCGCTGCTATCGGCGAGGCTTTCCCCGCGGCTTTCGCTGCCGGAAGCGCTGCGACAACGGTGGAGAGTGTCGCCAGCACCAGGCACGCAACGAGTGCGAGCGGGGCCGAGTTGAACGCATCCGTCAGCAGACCGCTGGACTGAGCAACGGCAACGAGTCCGGCGGCGAGCGCCCATCCGACCGCGACGCCGAAGATACCGCTGAGCAGGCCGATGCATGCCGCTTCGAACAGCACGAGACGCCGTAACTGCGCGCGGCCCGCACCGACGCATCTCAGCAAAGCGAGTTCGGTCGCCCGACGCGAGAACACCGTCCGGAAGGTAGAGCCGACGATTACGACGGCCGACAGCAGCGCAAGGCCGACGAACACGGTGAGCGCGCCGAACACGCCTACGAGCGTGTCCGTCACCGTTCTCGCCTGGTCGGCTCGTTGTTCTTCGCCGCTGATGACGAGGCTGTCTCCTATCAGCGCGCTCACGGCATCCGGATCCATGTCACCTGCGATGAAGATCTGCACCGGGGTCATCGAGCCGATGGCGACGGCGTCCTCTTCCGTTATGAGCCCGACATCCATGCCGAACTCGTGAATCTGCCCGATGCCGGCGACGACCAGCTCTCGCCCCGCTGCGACGACCGTGTCGCCGACCGAGACCCCTGATCGTTCAGCGGTGCTGACACCGAGGTAGATCTCGCCCGCTTGCAGCGCATCCCCCTCCTCCAGGTCGGGGATGGCGCTGAGAGAGCCGGAACCGGGGTCGCTTGTCAGTTTCCACGTGGACGTCAGACCGCCCGCCTCAACGGAGACGTCTCCCAGGTACTCGACCGCGACTTCGTCAGTCTCGGGCAATGCTGCCACTTGCCCCGCCATATGGGCGACGGCCTCGTTGTCGATGCTTTCAGGGGGAACGACGACAACATCGGTCGCTTCCGGTGTTGTCATTCCGAAGGCGACGAGTGCGGCCCTTGCGTTGATCGCGATAAGGATCGACGACGCTGCGAAGGCGGTTGCGAGCGCGATCGCGAGGCCCATCATCAAGGCCTGTTTTGGCCGTCTCCTGATGCTTCGGACGGCGGTCTGCGGGACGATCATGCGACGGCTCCCGGCTGCGCGCTGATCGCGGCGACGCGCTCGAGCACCGTTTCGCGAGTGGGCTGATTGAGGATGCCCACCGAACGTCCGTCTTTCAGCAGCACGACTTCGTCTGTGACGGCGGCGGCCGAGGGGTCGTGCGTCACCATGACCACGGTCTGCCCGTAGTCGTCGACGCATGACCTGAGAAGTTCCAGCAGCGCTCCGCCGGATGCGCTGTCCAGTGCGCCGGTCGGTTCGTCGGCAACGATGAGATCCGGGTGGCCGAGCAGGGCTCTCGCCACCGCGACACGCTGGCGCTGCCCTCCCGACAGCTCAGACGGTAAGTGCCGAAGACGGTCACCGATCCCGAGCCGGCCGACAAGTTCAGTGCGCCACGCGCGGTCGGGACGCCGCCCCGCGAGCGATAACCCGAGGTCGATGTTCTCGCCGGCCGTAAGGTGCGGCAGGAGGTTGCCGTCTTGGAACACGAATCCGATCCTGTCGCGCCGGATGGCGGTGAGGGCGGCATCATCCAGACCGCCGAGATCGGTCTCGCCGAGCAGAATCCGACCCGACGTCGCGCGGTCGAGGCCCGCAAGGCAATGCAGCAGGGTCGACTTGCCTGAACCGGATGAACCCATGATCGCGGTGAACCTCCCGGACTCGAGTTCGATGCTCAGT
>DXDC01000456.1 GCA_019115685.1 Candidatus Agrococcus pullicola | reverse complement strand
CCGATCCCCGCGCGGCGGCTGACCCCGGTCACGACAGCGGACTTGCCCTTCAAAGGGAACGGGACGCGCGTCAAAGGATGCGTCGGTTCGAGGTTCATGGCCTCTAGTGAAACAGAGTGCCCGGTCGCGTACAACGGTTCTGCGCGGCTGTCAGCTGCTCAGAGGTTGCTTCGTGCCGGAACCCGGTCGAGTTCCGCTTCAACGTCTGACGCTGTGCGGGGTCGCGTGAATCCTGACTGGAGTGGTCGCCACGGTCCAGACACGAACGTGCAATGAGTTCTGATGGCCAAGTGGAGTTTCGTGGACGTCGGGTCACCGCATGGATTCGATGATGCGGTCGAAGTCTTCGTTGCCATACCCGGCGTCTATCTGTCGCCGGATCAGAACTTGGAGCATTTCTATCGGGGCGGGCGAGATGTCTTGTTCACGGCTCGCTCGTTCGACCGTCTCCAGGAGCGTTGTCGTCCAGGTCAGACTCTGCGTCGGCTGGCTGTAGTCACGGTTATCCAGATGCTCGGTGGAGTGGCCAAGCAGTTCGGTCATGGCCGCGAGGAACGGAACGGCACGACGGGCATAGCTGCCGGCTGAGACCGAAGCCGATTGCAACATCGCCACCCCGTGCAGGAATCCGGTGAACATCGAGTACATCCCGGTGAGCATGGCCAAGTCCCAGAGCGAGGCGAGTCCGGCGTCGTCGCCTTCGTAGGTGACGGATCCCCAGGCGTCCAGAAGCGCTCGTTGGGAGTCGACGACCTCCTTCGACCCCGCGTAGAGGATGACGGCCTGCTCCCGCCCGATCATCTCCGGCGTGGCCATGATCGCCCCATCCAGATAGGCGGCTCCGTAGGCGTTCGCCGACGCGGCAAGTTCACGTGCCTCCGCGGGTGTCGTGGTGGTCAGATTGATCAGCACCTTGCCTTCCAAGAGGGATGCTTCGGCGTCCAGCACCTCATGGATGGAGGAGTGATCGTAGAGGCAGACCGCGATGACGTTGGAGGCGGTCAGTCCATCGCGGACTGAGGCGGCTTCGACAGCGCCTCGGGCGGTGAGTTGCGCCGCTTTTCCTGGAGTGCGGTTCCAGACGGTGACGGAGTGTCCGGCGTCGAGCGCGGTGGTGCCGAGTGCTCGACCCATCGCTCCGAGGCCGAGAAGGGTGAAGGAGGTCGTCGTCATAGCTCCATGCTGAGCGGTTGCATGTATTCTGAGAAGTACCTACTTTTTTCTGGGGTACATACTAATTGGTAAGTCATGGGGGACACGTGTCCAGAGCATCGTCGACAAGTCCACGTCGTGGGCCATACATCTGCGGCATCGATGCGGCGATGGACGTCGTCAGCGGCAAATGGAAATGTCTGATCCTTTGGGAGCTTGACGCGCACGAGGTGCTTCGATTCGCGCAGTTGCGTCGCGGGCTCATCGGCGTCAGCGAGAAGATGCTGACTCAGCATCTGCGGGAGATGGAGTACGACGGGCTTGTCCATCGTCAGGTGTATGCAGAGGTCCCGCCGCGGGTCGAGTACTCGCTGACCGACCACGGCCGCAGCCTCAACGTCGCTCTCGAAGCTCTCGGGGAGTGGGGTCACGTACGAATAGCACGTGAGGGGCTGGAGATGCGGCCTCCTTCGTTGAATCGCACGGGGGCACCGTAGGTCACCGTACTCGTCCTGGACCGCTTGTTGCGGTCGGGTAGCTGACGTGCGCCAGTGCCACGGAAGCTCGGCGGCGAGCCTATCGAATGCGAGCGTGATGAGAGTCTGCAGATGTGGTCGCGTCTGGCCATCTTCACAAGCCGTATGGACCAATTCTCGAGCAGATGTTGCACGGTCGAGAGGTGGGCGTTCACGTTCGTCAGGTTGGACTGCTCATGTTCGTAAAGTTTAGGTCTTCCTGATCGTGCGTCTCCCCGCGTGAGGCAAGAATCTTCGCTCACGCGTGAGCGCGAAGCCGAAGGTCCACGTCGTCGACTCCGGGCTGGCCGACCGACTGCTCAGACTCACCCCGGAGAAGCTCACCGGAATCGACCCGACATCACTCTCCGACTTCGGCCACCTGCTGGAGACTTTCGTCGTCGGGGAGCTGCGCAAGCAGGCGTCCTGGCTGGAGGAGCCCGCCACGCTGGGTCACTGGCGCACGAGTGACGGGGCTGAGGTCGATGTCGTTGTCGAGTTCGACGACGGGCGAGTTGTCGCGTTCGAGGTCAAGGCCAGTGAACGGGCTCCCGGGAAGGATTTTCGTGGTCTGGCCCAGCTTCGTGACCTGCTGGGGGAGAGGTTCATCGGAGGCATCATGCTGACCACCGGTGCTCGTTCCTGCACCTACGAGGATCGGCTGCATGTCATGCCCATCGACCGACTCTGGACGCCCGTGCCTCCCTGAACGGTTGTGCAGATGGTTCTTCGTGCCGGAACCCGGTCGAGTTCCGGTTCAACGTATAGAAGTACCAGGTCACGGTTGATTTCCTGTGTCGCAGTTCCACTGGGCGAGGATCGTCGAGCTCCGTTCAAGGGTGAAGACTCGGACGATGTCGCCAGCGCAGCCATCGACGGCGACCTGCGCTTCATCTACGGGCGGTACATGGATCCCGAACGAGGTGGTCAAGTCCAATGACAGGTGGAACTGTAGCCTTGCTCGTATGAGCAGACCTCGCCCCGACTACTCCGGAATGACTGTGAACGAGCGGCTCAGTGCTGCCGGATTGCTTCCTCAGTGGGACGCGGCGATCGCGGCGGGTGACCGGCAGAGGGCGATCGACGTGCTGGGTCGGATCGACATGGACGAGACTCGAGCATCACCCACAGTCGACGCGACACTGGGCGACCCGTCGAAGTACGGCTTCCCGCCCTCGAGGTAGTCCGCGCTCGGTAAGAATCTGGTCAGCTAGAGCCGGGAATCTAGAACCGGGACACTAGGCTCTCCGACGAATAGAGGCAGAGGTTCCTCTGTGTGCGTCCGCCAGGGCGCGGACGGTGACTCGCCCGTCTTGGCCTTCGTGAGTGGCTCGGTCGTGGCGAGCGCGTCGACGGTGGAGACGGGACCGCGTGATGGCCGTACGTGCCGCAACTCGGTCGACTTTCGATTTAACGTGTGATGTCGTTGCAAGGCGCCGGTGGGTCCGTCGCCCTCGCTGCCGGGAGTCAGGAGGGCAGCGATCCGGTACGGATCAGGTGGCCGAACTCGTGGGAGAAGCGCTCGGCATCGACCTTGCGGTTCGGCACCATAGTGATGTCGCGCCCCGAGGTCCGAGCCACCCTCACCTTGGAAAAGATTCCCGGACGGTAGCGGACGCTCTCCACCTCCGAGCTGGGGACTTCCCGCTGGATCTTGGCACGCTTGAGGGGTCCGGCCACTGAGGCGAGGAGGAACCGGGTGGCGGTCGCGATCATAACGTTGGGGAAGTCACCCGCGACGCCGGGAAGCGCCAGCAGCACTTCCTCCTCGGGATGGAGCAGGGAGGGAACGTCGCGGCGCAGTCCAGGGCTCTCGAACAGCTCGTTGCGGTTGAGTGCGCTTGCGTAAGTGAAAGCGGCGCGAGTGGTGGTCACATCTCGAGTCTTCCGGAGCTTACCGAATAGATCAACCAGCAGACGGGCCAAAGGTTATTCAGTAACGGAACGTTGTCGACTTTCGCTTCAATGTTCAACGCAGGTCGGTCGGCTGACGGCAACTGAGGCGGCGAGTTCTTCGGCCAATTCCATGCAACGCACGCGGGCCGGGGAGTAGTCGTAGGGCATCTTCCCGATGGCTTGGATGACGCTCATGGACTCTTGCCCCGTGCCAGAGCCTTGGCCGGCCTCGTTTTCGCCTTCATCGGCGGGAGCGGGGTGCAGAGCGTCCCAGGAGTCGAAAATCGCATCATCGTCTTCCGCCAAACCGGAATCCTCGATGACGGCATTCAAAGCCTGTTCGAACGCATGCCGCTCGGCAGCCACCTGTGCCACGCGGGCGTCGTCGACAGCGATCGTGTCATCGAGTGCCTCCTCGGCGGCCTCAACGCGGTCGGATTCCTCCCGCAGACCCGGGTGGGTGGCCAAGGCGATGTAACGGGCGGCGTTGATGGCCGCACCGAGCGGGCTGAAGATCCGCTCCATGACCAGCAGGTTGTCCAGGTCCGTCTGGCGCAGGGAGCCCTCCGACAGGTTCTTGAGGCGGCTGTTGACGAAGTCAGAGAGCAGATCCATCCTGCCAGCTGGGGTGCGCATTCGCAGCAAGACAGCCACATCGCGGTGGCTGACAGCACCAGCAGGAGTCGTGTCAGCAAAGATGTCACGGATATCGTCTAGGTCGATCCCGGCGTCGGTCATCGTGCGAATCCACAGCAGCCGGATCACCTGGTCGTAACCGTAGCGGCGGCGGTCGTCACTGCCTCGCTCGGGATCGGGGAGCAGGCCAGTCTCGTGGTAGTGACGGATCGCCCCCGGTGTGGTGCCGACGAACGATGCCGCGTCACCGATCGTGACCTGACGCGGCGGAATAAGGGACGGATGCATGAGCGGATTCTTCCTTAGCGGGGCGGGACGTGAGCCCATCGGACCACAGAACGCTACGGAAGGTGCACCTCAAAATATCTCACCGCCGGAGCTTCAACCGCCTGGTTGATCCTAAGAGTCGACCTTTACTTCCTCGGTTGCCCCATGGCAGTCGTCTTGCAGAATGTGCCGAGAAGATCCGTGAGCGATGCCCTGCGCGGCCTATTTTATGCACGCTTGGTGGGGCACGGATGCTAAGGGCATGTACATCTCGGTGTCAGTCTTGTACAATCGGATCATGTTCACTATCGCCGCCTCTGAGGCGCGCAAGGGCTTCGCTGCCGTTATCGAGACCGCTCAGCGCGAGGCTGTCTTCATCGAGCGTCGCGGCGAAGCCGAGGCTGTGGTGATCAGCACCGCGGAGTACAAGCGTCTGATAGATGCGGCCGAAGAAGCTGAGGATGTTGCCGCATTCGACACTGCCATGGCCGAAGAGGGGCCGAACATCCCATGGGATCAAGTCAAGACAGACCTCGGATGGTGACCTGGATCCGTGGCGTACGAGATCCAGGTACGACCGGCCGCTGTGCGCGCACTGAAGCGCATCCATCGACAGGATCAGGCGCGCATTCGTGGCGCAATCGCGCTCTTAGCAGCTGATCCCAGACCGCCCGGCACGAAGGTCCTCCGTGGTCGCGATGGTTTCCGCATCCGCGTCGGCAACTACCGCATCCTCTACACCGTCGAAGACGATCGGCTACTCGTCGTGGTCGTCACGCTCGGTCATCGTCGCGACGTGTACGACCGGTGATCGAGGCCGCCGGTCACCAGGATGGGCGAGCTGAAGCCGACGCCTATTGTGCTCTGGAGGAGGCGGGCCATTCCGTTGCTAGCGCGAAGTAGACGTTATTCGGCTTCGGAACGCGGTCGAGTTCCGGTTTAACGTATAGTGCTATTGACGGACTCCGTTACATGCTGATCGAGTGATCAGATCGTTCGGAAGCAAGGCAACCGAACGTCTGTCGCGTCGTGGACAGCGTGCCGTCGATCGATCCTCGGATCCATTCGGTGGCTTTGCGTAAGCTGCGTCAAGTGGGGGCGAATCGCTTGACGATTCTCGTCTCGCACCAGGAAACCGGCTGGAAGCTCTGAAGGGTGATCGTGCCAGTCAACACAGCATCAGAGTCAATGACCAGTGGTGGATCTGCCTCGTGTGGACCGATGCTGGGCGAGAGGAGGCGGAGATCGTTGATGATCACTGACAAGATTCCCCCGATTCCCCCGAGTGAGGTCCTGATGGAGGACTTCATCGAGGGCTTCGGGATCACGCAGAACAAGCTCGCGGTGTCGATTGGCGTGCCGCCGCGCCGGATCAACGAGATCGTGCACGGCAAGCGCGGCATCACAGCTGACACGGCGATCCGTCTGGCACGGTACTTTGGCACGTCCGAGGAGTTCTGGATGAACCTGCAGTCCAACTACGCGTTGCGACTCGAGCGTCGGGCTCTGCGGGATAAGATCGCGGCAATCACGCCACTGAAGGTTGCATGACTGACTGCGCGGTGTTGCGGCCAGGAGGTGTCTCTATCGCGGTTACCGACCTCGGTGGCGACGGTCCCGTGGTCGTGCTGCTGCATGGCCTCGCCGGTAGCTCGCGGGAGCTGTTGCCCACGGCGCATGCATTGCGCGGCTACCGGGTACTTCTCATGGATCAGCGGGGGCACGGCGCGAGCACGCGGTTTCCCGATGATGTCTCGCGCGATGCCTTCGTCGGCGACGTCGTGACGGCGATGGAGGAGCTTGTGCCGGGGCGGCGCGCCACGCTCGTCGGGCAGTCGATGGGAGCCCACACGGCGTTTCTCGTTGCAGCGGCGCATCCGGACCTGGTTGAAGGTCTCGTGATGCTGGAAGGGCACGTGTCGGGGAGCGACGACCCAAATGAGGCTGTCGGGCTCGGCCGGTATTTTGCGTCCTGGCCAGTGCCGTTCGAGGATGAGGCCGCCGCTCGCGAGTTCCTCGGTGAGGACGCGATCGTCGACGCTTGGGTGGCTGACCTGCAGCAGACGGAGGCTGGGCTCGTCCCACGCTTCGATGCCGCGGTCATGCAGCGCACGATCGAGGCGGTGCACGAGCCGCGCTGGAGTGAATGGGAAGCGCTGCAGGTGCCGACGCTCACCGTCTTCGCGAGGCATGGGATGTTCAGCGATGCCGACAAGGACGAATTGATCCGGCGTAGGCCCGAGACAATCAGGATTGATCTTGACGGCGGTAGTCACGACGCCCATCTCGACGCCTTCGAAGAGTGGAGTGAAGTGCTCCGACGCTGGCTGGCCCGCGACCAGTAAAGGGGGCTCGCCTTCCGAAGTCTTCTGAAGTTGCTCTGTGCCGGAATGCGGTGGGATTTTGTTTCAACGTAGGAGCGGCACTGGCCGTGTCAAGAAACCCTTCGCGCAGCTTCGCCTGAGGGTCATACAGACAGATGGCCGGTGTCGCTTACGCACACGACGGCCCACTCTCCGTGCGGACGTGGCTGGATTTCGGTGATGCTCGCATTCGCAATCGGGAGTCTCAGCCATGCGTCGGCCGGAGAGCCAAGCGCGTGACCGACGAACGAGCCGACGACGAATGTGTGCGTGATGGCCACGAGCACGCGATCGGTGCTCAGTTCGGTGAGCTGACGCCACGCGGCGGCGATAGTGTCACCATTGATATCGCGTTCCTCAACAGGAGTCTTGTCCAGGAAACTTCTGCGGTGTGACGGGTAGTCGCTCATCCTCTCGGGTGAGGGATGAGGGGTGCGGTCCTCCAGAAAGTCCGTCTGCTGAACGGGGCAGCCGAGCTGATTTCCCAGCACCGAGGCAGTCTGGCCGGCCCTGCGACGTGGTCCGTGGAGGATGTGGCCGGCGCGTGATCCTCGGAGCCGTGCGGCGAGCAGAGTGGCTTCTTGTTGTCCGGTTGCGCTCAACGACGGATCTGCCGTCTCATGGCCATCGGCCGTTGCATGCCTGATGAGGATGATTCTCGTCATCGGCCCACCATAACAAGGCGTTGTATATGAGGAGCGCCCGAGGAATTCGATTCGTGCGTCGTGATGCCTCGCCGCGACGCAACTCGGTCGAATTTGGAGTCTAACGTCTGATCGCGTCCTCAGGGATGAGCGACTGCCGCACCAACGACCGTGACGTGCCCGAGTACAATCGCGACATGTCCCGAACGGAAGTTTCTCGTAGCCACTGGCTGCCCAATGTGTCCAGCGACGGTGGACGCTTCTTTCTGGAGATCCTCGGCGGGGCCGACGCTCTCGGCGACGCGAGGAAGTTCACGGTCTCCGTCTCCGAGGAGCACGTTGCACGGATTCGGGACGATCTCCCTCGGCACGTGCTGGCGCGCGCCGCACTCCTGCCACTGTGCTATGCGGCAGGAAGCCAGAATCATCTAGACGAATCTGCGGCGGTTCGACTGCTGGATACGATTCTGCACGGCACCGAACGTGAGGTCGACCCCGCGTTCGAAAACATCTCCTGGGACAGCAGGTGCGCGCTCATCTCGCACGGTGCTGACGCGGCGCTCCTTGATGCGGGAAAGGTATTTGCCGCATCCCAGTCGGCTACGGCTGCAAGCTCGTGGGATCGCGTACGCAAGTATGTAGAGAGTCGGCGACGTCCTAGAGCGGCTCCGTGATCTCTGCGCCATCCGTGAGCAGACGAAACTCGAGCGGCCGGCCCGGCCTAGGGGGGGCGGTGCGGCGAGATAGTGTGGTGGTCACGGTGATAGCGACGGAGGAGCTGACAGGTGGGACACGCTATTCGCGATGACCGCATCAACATCGATGAGCTCGGGGCCAGTCGGGAGCGAAAGAGTGAGCAGCTCCATCGGGACCGCCGAGGAGTCCTCCAATCTTTAGCGCGGGTTGATGCTGATCCGTCGTCCGGAGCTGCAGCTCTGGGAGGATCGGTAGCGAATGCTCCCGGATTGTGCCGCGGTCATAAGAGGTTCTTCAGTCTTAGCTACGCGGCGGGCGTGCCGATTGCGGAGCTCGCGGCGGGTCTCTGCGACGCGTGGCATGACGACCTGGTGATCTCATTGCGGTTGCAGAACGTAATGATCGGGGCCGATCCGAATCTCAGGGCCGTGTTCCGCGACAGGGACATACACCGTGGGGCGATTGATCTCGCGGTGGTCGCAACGAGCCTCGGCCGTGCGGATGTCGCGAAGGCCGTCCTGTCGCATCCTTCAGTGGCGGCGATGCCTGCGCGTGTACTCGATGCCCTTGCGGTCATCCATGGAGTGCCGCGGGCCATGAGCGAGAGCGATGACCTCTCCCGGGCATATGAGGGGTGGTTGAAGGTCGCAAGCGCTACGCGCGGTCGCCGGCAGGCCGCGTTCGAGCGCTATGTGCGCCGCTGGCGCGCGGACAACGAGAAGTTCCGCGGGTTGACGCCGCCGGACAGTGAGTTCTTCACCGGCGACTGGGCGTTCGAGGCGGTCGTCCTGGCGCAGTCGTTCCGGCTCGATGACGCGCCGGTGCGCGACGTGCCGGAGTACCCCGTGGATCTCGCAGATCACGCGCGAGAAGTAGGAGCACCACGGTTGGCCGATGA
>DXDC01000455.1 GCA_019115685.1 Candidatus Agrococcus pullicola | reverse complement strand
GACGGGGAAGTTCCACGGCGGGATGACCGCAACGAGGTCCTTCGACTCAGCGACGGCGCCATCGACGGACTCGAGCGCCCGCCCGAGCTTCGCGTAGTAGTTCGCGAAGTCGATGGCCTCGGAAACCTCCGGGTCACCCTGATCCAGGGTCTTGCCCGTCTCCGAACCCATGACCTCGAGGAGGTCTGCCCGACGGGCCTCCATACGTTCGGCGGCGCGGTGCAGGATGCGCGAGCGCTCGAGCGAGCCGAGTTCCTGCCACGACTTCGCAGCCTGCGTTCCTCGCTCGACGAGTTCGTCCAGCTGTTCTTGCGTCTCGACCGTTGCGTCGCGCAGGGTCTGCACGCCGAGATCCGACTCGACCATCCGATTCGCGATCGCACGACCCCAGATGCGGTTGCCCGCGAGATCCGGATCGGTGTCGGGCGCGTTCACGAAATCCTGCTCGCCGGATGCGAGCGCTTCGACGCGCGCATCGGCACCGGCCTCGTCGTACTTGCGGCGATCCTGCTGCCGGTTCGGTGACGGCACACCCTCGATGGGGTTTTCGAGTGATGCCAGGAAGCGATCCTTCTCCCGCTCGAACAGGCCCTTGTCGTCGTGCAGCTCGAACACGGCCGACATGAAGTTCTCGTGGCTTGCGCCTTCCTCGAGCCGACGGATCAGGTAGGCGATGGCGACGTCGAACTCTTCAGGGTGCACGACCGGCGTGTAGAGCAGCAGCTTGCCGACGTCCCGTTTGACGGCCTCCGCCTGCTCGGTCGCCATGCCGAGCAGCATCTCGAACTCGATGCCGTCTTCGACACCGCGTGCCTTCGCGAGCAACCACGAGAGGGCGAGGTCGAAGAGGTTATGCCCGGCGACGCCGATGCGCACGTTGCCGATCCGATCGGGGTGCAGCGCGTAGTCGAGCACGGCCTTGTAGCTGGAGTCGGACTCCTGCTTCGAACCCCAGGTTGCGAGCTCCCAGCCGCGGATGGCAGCATCCACCTGCTCCATCGGAAGGTTCGCGCCCTTCACGACGCGCACCTTGATGGGTGCTCCGCCGCGCGAGACGCGCTCCGCCGACCACTCCTGCAGGTGCATCATCGCGCCGAGCGCGTCGGGGAGGTACGCCTGCAGCACGATGCCGGCCTCGAGCTGCAGGAACTCCGGTCGGCCGAGGATGCGTTTGAAGACCGCGATCGTGAGGTCGAGGTCCTTGTACTCCTCCATGTCGAGATTGATGAACTTCGGCGTCGGCCTGGCGTTCGCAGCGATTTCGAACAGCGGCACGAGCTGCTGCTCGATGTGGTCGACCGCTTCGTCGAACGCCCAGTGGTTGTGCGGTGCGACGGTCGACGAGACTTTGATCGAGACGTAGTCGACGTCGTCGCGCAGCAGGAGTCGCTTCGTGCCCTCGATGCGGCGCTGCGCCTCTTGCTCGCCGAGGATCGCCTCGCCGAGCAGGTTGATGTTGAGCCGTACATCGTCCTTCTTGATCTTCGTGATCGCGCGCCCGAGCTTGCTGTCGGTCGCGTCGACGATCAGGTGCGACACCATCTGACGGAGCACCTTCTGCGCGGCCGGAACGACGACACCCGGCAGTGGCTTCGAAGCGACGCCGCCGAGGCCGATCGCTCCACGCATGGGGGCCGGAAGGAAGCCGGGAGTGAGGGGAACCAGCTCGCGAAGCTTCTTCGCGGCTGCGCGATCGTCTTCCGGTCGGACCACGCCATCGACGAATCCGACGGTGAAGTCAAGACCGTTCGGATCCTGCAGAACGCCCGCGAGGCGACGCCCGGAGGGATCCTTCGGCAGGGTCGCCGCCGTGGTGAGCCATGTGTGCACCAGTTCGACAGCTTCGTCCGCCAGGTCGGCGGGGGAGGCGAGCGACTGCTCGGTTTCGGAGGGGCGGGTCATTGCGATCTCCAGTGTCCGGGATTCAAAGGGGTCTCCCGTCATTGTCTGCCTACTCATTCATGAAGTAAAGCAGTAGTATTAGGTGAATACTGTACGGATTTACTTCATTAATTGGAGAGCGGGATGTTCGAGGTAAAGCGACTCAGATTGCTGTGGGAATTGAACGCGCGCGGGACGGTCGCCGCAGTAGCTGACGCGCTGAACTACAGCCCCTCAGCGGTGTCGCAGCAGTTGGCGATCCTCGAGTCGGAGGCGGGTGTTCCGCTCACCCGCCGGGTCGGCCGGGGTCTCGAACTGACTCCCGCCGGCGAAGTGCTCGTCGCCGAGACGGCAGACCTGCTCGATCGTCTCGAGTTCGCACAGGCGCTCGTCAAGGGAACCGAGAAGTACGTGCTCGGCACCGTTCGGGTGGCGGTGTTTCAGACCGCGGTCCTGGCGCTGATGCCGCACGCCCTGCGGCACCTGCGGCGCGAGCATCCGAAGCTCCGAGTCGAGATGGTGCAGCACGAACCGGAGGAGGCGCTGTACGAGACCTCGGCGCGGGGCTTCGACCTGGTGGTCGCGGAAGAATATCCGGGGCACGCCGTCCAGGCCACCGCATCCCTGACACGGAGCAACCTGACGCGTGACCGGCTCTCGCTCGCCGTTCCCGTCGGCGATGCATGCTACGACGAATGGCCGCCGATCCATCGGCTCGAGGATGCCGCGACGATTCCATGGGTCATGGAGCCCCGCGGAGCGGCATCCCGGCACTGGGCGGAGCAACTGTGCCGGGTCGCCGGCTTCGAGCCCGATGTTCGCTACGAAACCGCTGACCTCCAGGCGCACGTCCGCCTCGTCGAGTCCGGTCACGCCGTCGCGGTGCTACCCGATCTCGTCCGCGTCGACCGGGCGACATCGTTCAAAACGGTCGCGCTCGAGGGAGACCCGCACAGAACAATCCTGACCGCCACACGCGAGGCCGCAAGCGAGAGCCCCGCCGTCTGGGCGGTGCGGGAGGCGCTCGCGGCCGCCGTCGAGCACCTGCACGAGGCGAGCTGACCCGATCTGTGTCAGCGGAGCCCGCCGTCGGGGTCGATGCCGCGGGGATCTGAACCGTCACCATCGTCGTCTTCGCTCGGCAGCGTGATCTCGCCGGTGCGAACGTCCAGCGACTCGTTGGCGGGAATGATCGTGCCGACCGTACCGGTCACGACTCGTTCCGCAGCGGGCTTCGCTGTCAGCGCGACTCCTGCGGAGGCGATCATCACGAGCGCGATCGCAACGAGCTCGAGCGGCCCGATCGTCTCGCCCAGCAGCAAGACGGCGAACGCGGCGGCCGCAGCGGGCTCGAGCGCCATCAGCACGCCGAACACCCTGGTCGGGATGCGCCGCAGCGAAATGAGCTCGAGCCCGTAGGCCAGCACGCTCGACAGCAGCGCGATAGCACCGATGGGCAGCAGAATCGTAACGTCGGCGGTTACCGCCCTGGTCAGCGGCGCGACAGCGATCGGCAGTACGAGCACGGCACTGATCATGAGAGCCACCGCGAGCCCTTTGAGCCCGGCGACGCGTTGCCCCACCTGCTTCGAGGCGATGATGTAGAGCCCCCAGAAGACGCCGGCCGAGGCCGCGAGCAGCACTCCGACGGGGTCCATCTCTCCCCTGAAGGACTGCAGCCCGATGATCACGACGCCCACCAGCGCCAAGAGCACCCAGATGAGTTCGCGGAATCTGCGGGACTGAAAGAGCGCAACGGCGAGGGGTCCGATGAGTTCGATGGTGACCGCGACGCCAACGGGAATCCGCTCGATCGAGAGATAGAACGTGAGGTTCATGCCCGCCATCGTGGCGCCGAACAGGAGCATCCAGAGCCAGGTCCTGCCGGTGAACG
>DXDC01000454.1 GCA_019115685.1 Candidatus Agrococcus pullicola | reverse complement strand
CGAGGGATGAACGCTGCTCCTGCACGCCGGCCGCGAGCGAGACGACCGACCTATCGGCTTGAAACTGCGCGAACGAAGTTTCGAGCACTTCCCGCGTCCCCGCGACTCCGAGCCTGTCAATGAGGTTCACGGCCATGTTGTAGGTGGGCTTGAACGCAGACTGCAGCGGGTAGGTCCGTCGTGAAGCGAGTGACGCGATCTCCTCGGGAGTCGACTCGCCCGTCCAGACGACGACGGCGTGCCCGTCAGTGTCGATACCGCGGCGCCCGGCCCGTCCGGTCAACTGCGTGTACTCGCCCGGCGTTATGCGAACGCGGGCCTGGCCGTTGAACTTCTCCAGCTGCTCAAGAACAACAGAGCGGGCCGGCATGTTAATACCGAGCGCGAGGGTTTCCGTTGCGAATACGACCTTCACGAGTCGTCGCTGAAACAGTACTTCAACGACCTCCTTGAAGACGGGTAGCAGCCCCGCGTGATGTGCCGCAACACCGCGCTCAAGCGATTCGCGCCACTCCCAGTAACCGAGCACCGCGAGGTCCTCGTCGGGCAGAGTCGCTGTCCGCTCATCGACGATCGCACGAATGATGGCTCGTTCTTCCGCGCTCGTCAGCCGCACGTCGTGATTGACGAGTTGGCGGACGGCGTCATCGCAGCCGGCGCGGGAGAAGATGAACCAGATAGCCGGCAGCAGTCGTGATTGACCGAGCAGTTCAACCGTTTCCGGCCGATGCACCCGTCTCGTGCGTCGGGGACGCGCATCGCTGCGCCAGCGCTTGCTATTGCGCCCGGAGCGTCGTGTGCGACCCCGAGGAAGACCCTGTCCGGCGACTACGTCCACGAGCTCACGGCTCGGTCGGTTCTGGCGTTCGGCCTTCGAGGATTCGAAGAGTTCAACGAGCCTCCTGCCCACCAGCACGTGCGAGTCGAGCGGAACCGGACGCGTCTCGGACACGATGACGCTCGTATTGCCGCGCACCGCATCGACCCAGTCGCCGAACTCCTCCGCATTCGAGACCGTCGCAGACAGCAGCACCAGGCGAACGTGCTTCGGAAGATGGATGATGACCTCTTCCCATACCGGCCCCCGGAAACGGTCGGCGAGAAAGTGCACTTCGTCGAGCACCACGAACTCGAGCTCGTTCAGATCACGACCTTCGTAGAGCATGTTGCGAAGGACTTCCGTCGTCATGACGACGAGTCGGGCTTCGCCGTTGATCGCGACGTCTCCTGTCAGAAGACCGACGCTGTCGGCACCGTACCGTTGCTGCAGCTCGCGGTACTTCTGATTCGAGAGGGCTTTCATGGGCGTCGTGTAGAACACCCGCCCAGAAGGCGCCTCCATCGTGTGGAACATGGCGAACTCGGCAACCGCCGTCTTGCCGGCCCCCGTGGGTGCTGCGACGAGAACGGAGCGGTCGTCCGCGATCACTTCGCATGCCTCTCGCTGAAAGGGATCCAGCGGGAAGCTGAGTGTACGCGCGAAAGCGTCGACGGCGAGGGTCATACGGCCTCCTCCCGCTCCTGCTTCGCGAGCCGCTTCGCTCGTCGACGGTCGTTCAACCACGCGATGAGCGCCGCCGCGAAGTAGAGGACGAGGATAGGAACGGCGAGAATGAACATCGAGATGATTTCGCCGGCCGGCGTCATCATCGCCGCGAAGATCGTGATGAGAATGACGGCCCAGCGCCAGCCCTTGAGGATGCTCTTCGCGGTGAGCATGTTCGCGAAGTTCAGCATGACCAGGATGACGGGCATGAGGAACGCGCAACCGCACGCGAATACGAGGCGCAGCGAGAACATGAAGTACTCCTGCGCACTCAGCAGCTGGGTCATGCTCATGGGCGCGAAGCCGACGAAGATCGTGATGATTCTGGGGAGGATGATCCAGCCGGTCGCGCATCCCAGGAAGAACAGCGGAACACTGGCGATGATGAAGCCCAGCAGATAGCGGCGTTCCCGTTTCTTCAAACCGGGAAGGAAGAACGCGAGCATCTGGTACAGCCAGAATGGGCTGGCAGCGACAACGCCGAGCAGCAGGCCGATCAGCATCTTGAGGTTGAACGCCTGCGTCACCATCGTGATGTTGATGTTGACCTCGTAGCCGCGCGCCTCCAGCACGTCGAGGGGACGAGCGAGGAGTTCCAGAACGAAGTCGGCGAGGAAGAATCCTCCGATGGAAAAGGCAGCGATAACGATCAACGAGATCGTCACGCGATTGCGCAACTCTTTCAGATGCGCTGCGAAGCCCATCCGGGCTTCGGGGTTAGCGCGCTTGCGACGCGCCACGGCTACTGCTGGTCGTTCGACCGTGACTCAGTGGTGCTCGAGTTGATGTCCTCTTGTGCCTCGGAGGCATCCGGGTCGTCCTTCGAGGACTTGACTTCCTTCTTGAGAATGTTGATCGACTGACCCACGCCGCGTGCGAGTTGGGGCAAGCGGGTGGCACCGAACACCAGCAGCACGATGATCAGAATGATCCACCAGTGCGATGCGACGTTTGCTGCGAATCCGCCCATGAGTTTGTATCCCTTCGATTGCCATCAAGTCTAGCGCAGCGCGGCGCGGGCGAGTCTTCCCACCGCCGCCACTGCGGAAGGCGGCGCGAGCACCCGCGCCTCGCCTCCGGTTGCCATAATTGCGCGAAGGACGGATTGTGTGTCCCACACATCGATCGCAAGTATTCGCCCGCCGTCGTCAGCCGGCTCGCTCGCTGAGGTGTAAGCCGCGAGAGAGAGCGCTGCAGCGGCAGACGCGTGCACCGTCAAAGACTCGGCAACCTCTCTGTCGTGATCCTCATGGAATTCGATGCCGTGCGGGCGCTCCACCAGTACGACGTCGTCCATGCGATCGATCCGGAACGTTCGCATGGCTCCTCGGTCAAGATCGTATCCAGCGGTCAGCGTGATCTCATCGTGGATCTCCAGTCGGACGGGAATGACCCTGCGTTCCTCGAGATCCGAGTCGGGTTTGCGGTACCTGAACGTCATCGCTGCGCCCTCTTGCACTGCCCGCCGGACCGACCGAACCGTCGCATCTCCTGTGGCGGCCTGCGCCGCGACCGTGAGGTGATTCGCGACTGTCGCTTCGCGCACTCGCTTCGCAAGAGTTTGAATTCGATCGCCTTCGTCATCAGCGATCAGTGCGAGGCGTTCGAGACCGGTCACGATAGCCGCGGCCTCCCGCGGCGAGAGCTTCACGGTCGCATTTTCGAGGGCGGGAAGATACTTGATCTCGATGCGGTCTTCATGTTCGAACGCTTCGAAATCGAAATCGAACATCGTCGGGTCACCCCAACTGTTCGGAACTCCTGTCAACGACAGGAGACGTACGGCACGGCGGATACGGTCAGGGGTCGTGTCGAAGTGCTGAGCGGCTTCGTCAACGTCCACGCTTCCGGCGGCGACCAGATAGTGGACGAGCGGCGTAAGGAGCGCAAAGGTCTCTTCGGGGTATCGCTGCTCAGCCATTCGTGCCCTCCCCCAGCGACGTGTCGGGCCGAAAATCACTGTTCCCCATATCGATCGCAATTGGGTGATCGTTCGCAATGCGCCGTAAGCGCTCTCGCACGGCGGCGGCAAGGGAAGCAGGTTCGTGCACTTCGACGTCGGTCGCGTAACCGGTGAGTTCATCGGCCAGTAAGGCCTCGTCGGAGTAGTGGATGTGCAATCGCTCACCATCAGCGGTCGTACCGTTTCGTCGTCGCAGTCGCATGTCTGCATCTGAGCCGGGGACCGCAGAGACCGTTGCGCGCTGGTGGTTCCAGAGATCTTCGAGCTCGGCCAGGGCTCGTTGGGCGATGTCCTCGGGGGGTGCTATCCGGCGCTTCGAAACCGACGTGGTGACTTTGGAGACGAATCGTCTGAGGAGGAACGTTCGCGGCTGCTGAAGATCGAGATCGAAGCCGTGAAACAGCCAGCGTCCCGCGAAGAAGACTACTGCCCAGGCTTCAACGCGACGAGTTCGAGGCTGAGCTGCTCCCGGACGGTGATAGTCGAAGTGCGCGACGAGACCCTCTTCGCACGCGGTTCGCAAGGGTGCGAGAGCGGGGTCCATCGCCCGTGTCCCTGTCGCTATCGGATCGGCGAGGGAACCGGTGAACTCAGGGTCGGCGCGCAAGCGCATCTTCGCCCGGCGGGCGTCATCCCCGAGCGCCGACTCCTCCCACAGCTGGAGCGCCAGAGCGAGGAGCACACGTTCTCCGGAATCGAACGTCATCGCATCGAGCGAGAGAATGGAGGTCGGGTCGAGCCGATAACGCGTGAACTTGTTGTCGTCAAACGCCTCGAGCGTTTCGATTTGGTAGCCGGCGGCACGGAGCTCCCGCTTGTCCCGTTCGAACATTCTCTGATGCGATGCGTTCTCCGGGTCACCGTAGCCGGCGATGCGTGAGAATATCTGCGCGCGAGTCAGCCCGTCACGGGTCTCCATGAGTGCGAGCAGCAGCGTGAACACGCGCTCCTGCTGTGCGTCGCTTTTGGCCACACCTGCTCACTTAGAGTGTGCCGAGTATGTCGACGACGAATACGAGAGTGTCCCCCTCGCCGATGCTCGGAGGGCGCGAGTTCGGGTCCGCGTAGCCTTGCTCCTGCGGGATGGAGATGATCACCTGGCTGCCGACGTTCTGCCCTATCAGGCCGTTGTAGAAGCCGTCGATCAGTGCTCCGGGCGTGAGCTCGAATACGGCCGGGGAGCTACCGGTGGCGTCGGGAGGAGAATTCGGGCTCGCAGAGTTCCAAGTCGAATCGAATACCTCACCCGATTCCCAGATCACGCCCGTGTACTGCAGCACAACATTGTCGCCCGGGAGGATCTCCTCTCCGTTGCCCTGAACCGAAGCGCTCACAACCAGTGATTCGGGTGCTGGAGCACCGGTGAAGGAAAGCCCGGGCTGGCCGTCTTCCCCGACGGTGATCGCGGGCAGGTCTGGGTTTCCCGGCTGCGGGACCCCGGATGCGTGCCCCGGCATAACGTCGGTGACGTCGTACACGAGGACGACGGGATCATTCGGCCCGGCCTCGCTGCCGCGCAGCGCCTGCCCTTCGCCGAGTGCGTCCTCGAGCGTCGAAACCGCAAGGATGCGGCTGCCCTCCGCTGCGCACTGCACGGCACTCTCCAGCAGCGTTCCCTCTCCATCCCGAGCGGAGACCCGAAGCGGCTGCCCCGAATCGAATGAGGAGAAGACCGGCTCGCCGCTTTGACCGTCGAAGACGGTGAAGTGGCTGAAGACGAGGTCACCGCGGGATGCGCGCTCGCCATCACCGGATTCCAGGAATTTGATGCCCTCCTCGTCCGTCGAAAGCGGAGCATCGAAATTCACCGATGTCGGCGTGCCGAAATCACCGGTTACTTCGACCTGGTCGGTGCCGGCTGTTGGAAGGTGCGATGGTTCGCAGCCGTCCGTGAGCGGGTTCTGCGGTGAGCACGCGGTGAGAGCACCGGCAACGAATGCGATTGCCGCGGCAGCGGCGATGGGGCGAAGGCGCAACAGTTACTCCTCGATCAGTATTCTGCAGCAGTCTAGTCGTTTCCGATGGCGTCAGCCTGACGCTTGGCATCACGCGCGGCACGGCGAAGACGCTTGTCGCTCGGATTCCGATCACCGAGCGCCCCCGGGGTCCAGAGTTCGACATCCGCGTCGTCGAACTCCGCTTTGTTCGCTCGTCTGCGGAAGTCGGGGACTTCGACGCCGTCGGCGACCCTTCTGGCGGTCATCAGGAATCCGGTATGGGCAACCATTCGATGGTCGGGACGCACGGCGAGTCCGTCAACGTGCCACCCGCGGATCAGCGTCTCGCTCGAGACAGGTTGCGTGAACGATCCGTGCGCGCGTAACGCCTCGACGGTGCGTGAGAGCTGGGTCACGGTTGCGATGTAGGCGAGGATGAGCCCTCCGGGACGCAACGCTTCTGCAGCAGCGGGGATGCATTCCCAGGGGGCGAGCATGTCGAGCAGAACCCGGTCGGCAGTTCCCCTCTCCACGGTGTCGCCGAGATCCGTGGCGATGTCGCCGAGCACGAGGTCCCAATTGGGGGTCTCGCCGTGGAAACCCCGCACATTCGCCGCGGCGATGTCGCGAAATTCCTCTCTCCTCTCGAAGGAGACGAGTCGTCCCGTGCCGGCGAGGGAACGCAACAGGAACAACGACAGCGCACCGGACCCAACGCCGGCCTCTACGACGGTCAGCCCAGGATGGATGTCAGCGAAACCGATGATCTGTGCCGCGTCCTTCGGATAGATGATCGCCGCGCCGCGAGGCATAGACATGACGTAGTCGTGCAGGAGTGGACGGATAACGAGGTGGTCACGACCTCCGATATCGACGAGGCACCCATCGGGCTGGCCGACGAAACTCGCGTGTGAGATGGCTCCGTGCTGTGTGTGGAAGCGGTGACCCTCCTGGAGGACGATCGTGTACATCCGCTTCTTGGGGCCGGTGATCTGAATCGCATCGCCGTACTGCAGCGTCGATTCCGGGCGTAGATTTGAGGAGGTCACCGTAAGCATCCTAGCGGCGCGTAGACTGGCTACGCCCCGCACGAAGAGACAGAAAGGCACCTGCGTGACTGACGGACCCATTCGTGGTCGAATCCTGCTCGTCGCATTCGAAGGGTGGACCGATGCGGGAGACGCGGCATCCGAGGCACTGCGTCTCGTTATCCGGGAATCGGAGCTCGAGACGATCGATTCGATCTCAACCGAGGATTTTCTCGATTTCAATTTCACGCGACCTGTCATCAGACGCCTCGCCGATGGGACGCGAGCGATCTCCTGGCCGGAAACGCTGCTGCTGGCTCCTACGAAGCCGACGCGAGCCGCCGGTCTCGCCGATGACGCGGGCTTCGATATGGCCGAGAGCGTCGAGGGCAATCTGTACGCTCTTCTGGGTGTAGAACCGAGCAGAAACTGGCACCTGTTCACGGACACCGTCATGGAGTTGGTTGCGCGCTACGACATCGAGGTGATCGTGTTTCTCGGATCGTTGCTCGCCGACACTCCGCACACGCGCGCGACTCCCGTCACTGTCACAAGCGAGTCGGAGCACGTGCGCGAGCAATTGGGTATCGGCCGCAGCGAGTACGAGGGGCCGACTGGAATCATCTCCATGCTGGAGCTGGAAGCCGAGGCGATGAACATCCCTACCGTCCAGATCTGGGCTAGCGTTCCGCACTACGTGCAGTCGGCTCCCGTCCCCAAAGCGATCGTCGCGTTACTGGACAAACTCGGCGAAGTCATTGATTATGCCCCTCCGCTCGGTGATCTGCCGGAACAGGTGCGGGAGTGGGAATCGGGCGTCAGCGAGTTCGCGAGCCAGGATGATGAAATGCGAGCCTACATCGGGATGCTCGAGGAGCGGCGCGACACGGTCGACTCCCCCAACGCGTCGGGAGAGGCGCTGGCAAAGGAATTCGAACGCTTCCTCGAGCAGCGTCGTGACGGCCGTGACTCGGGACCCGGCCGAAATTCGACTCCCGATCTCGGAGCGAATGCCGAGGAATCCCCCGATGAGGGGCCCGATACCGACGAGGACGACAGTCCTCCCCCGGTGTAGCCCCTTCGGTCCGCAGCGGCGTCAAGCCAGGCGGATGCCCAGCAGTGCGTCGATCGCGTCGATGGCAAGCTCATCTGGCTTGCTGCCCGCGACCGCCTGATCCACCGCCTGCACAGCGGCCGGAGTATTCAGATCGTCGGCGAGTGTCAGTCGCAGCCAATCCAGTAGCGTGTCGCCGTCGGTGTAGGTGTCATCGGGATTCACCGTCGCGGCCCACTCGCGCCACCTGTTCAGGCGCTGTGTCGCGTCGGCGAGCGTGCCTGGCATCCACTCCCAATTGCTGCGCCAGTGGTGGCTGAGCAGCGCCAGTCGTATCGCGAGCGGATCGGCTCCCTGCTGCAACAATTCTGACACCTTCACGAGGTTGCCGAGCGACTTCGACATCTTCGCGCCCTCGTAGGCGACCTCCCCCACGCAGAGCCGTGCTTCGCTGAAGTCGTCACCGAGCGCATGAGCGTGCTGCGCTTGCATTTCCTGGTGCGGGAACTTCAGATCTACTCCGCCGAGCGTTGCCGTGAACGGCAGCCCGAGCGTATCCCTCGCGATGACCGTGCACTCGATGTGCCAGCCCGGGCGGCCGTCACCCAGTACGGTGTTCCAGCTGGGCTCTCCATCTCGCTTGCCGCGCCACAGCAGCGGGTCGAGCGGGTCGCGTTTGCCCTCACGTTTCGGATCGCCGCCACGCTCCGCGCTCTGCTCGAGCATCGTGGCCCGATCGGTTTGGCTTTTTTCGCCCAGCCGGTCCGCGGAGCGTATGTCGAAATAGATGTCGTCATCCAGCCGGTAGGCGCTCCCGTTGTCGAGCAAGCGCTGCACAGCAGTCGCTGCGGGCTCGATGTGATCGGTGACGGCGACCCACTGCTCCGGTGGCCGGATGTTGAGTGCGGCCATGTCCTCGCGGAAGAGCTCGTGCTGCGAATCGGCGAGCTCGCGCCAGTCGACGCTGTCTCTCGCCGCACGTTCCAGCAGCGGATCATCGATGTCGGTCGAGTTCATCGCAGTATCGACAGTGAGCCCCGCGTCGCGCCAAACACGGGTCAGCGTGTCACCGGCAAGGTAGGTGAACGCGTGCCCGATGTGCGTCGCATCGTACGGCGTTATCCCGCAGCTGTACAGGGATGCGCGCTCGCCGTGCGAGGGCAGCTCACGGATCCGCTGCTCTCCGTCGTCGAAGATGCGGGGACGGGAACCGTGGCCCGGGAGATCGGGAACGGGTGCTGAGGGCCATGTTTGCACAGTGCGAGTCCTAGTTTCCTGCGAGTGGTTCGACCCAGCCGAAGCTGAGCGCTGCGATGATCACGACGCCGAGCGCAATCCGCCAGACGACGAAGGGTAGGAAGGAGTGGCGCTTGATCCAAGCCATCAGCTGACGGATCGTGAAGAGCGCGATGACGAACGAAACTGCTGTTGCAACGACCGTCTGTCCCATCGAGAACACCTCTGCGCCAGGGTTCTGAATGGCCTGGGCAAGTTCGTAGAAGCCCGCTCCGAAGACAGCGGGCACCGCGATGAGGAACGCGAACTCGCTGGATGCCGTTCGCGTGTAGCCGAGGGACCTTGCCATGGTCGTGGTGGCTCCCGACCTCGATACGCCCGGGATCAAAGCGAGCATCTGCGCAAGACCGATCCAGATGGCGTCGATGGGACGGAGGTTCTCCATGTGTCGCGCCTTCCTGCCGAAACGGTCGGCGAGCCACAACAGGATGCCGAAGAAGATCAGCGTGAAAGCGGTGAACCACAGACTCCGCAGCGACCCGCGGATCATGTCTTGCAAGAGATACCCGGCGACCGCGATCGGGATTGTCGCGAGGATGACGAACCAGCCCATACGAACATCCGGATCGCCCTTGGGGACGTTCGGACCCCACTGGGTGAACCATTTGCGGATGATGCGCACGATGACCGGCCAGAAGTAGATCAGCACCGCCAGTTCGGTGCCGATCTGCGTGATCGCGGTGAAGGTGGCTCCGGGGTCCCGGCCGTCCATCAGCACGAGCCCGGTCAGGCGGATGTGCGCGCTCGAGGAAACGGGCAGGAACTCGGTGAGTCCCTGGACGATTCCGAGCAGGATTGCGTGCAGCCAGTCCACTTCGTCAGACCTCAGTACCGCAGCAGCAGATCGGTCAGCACAGCGGTCCCGAAGTCGATCGCTTCGAGTGACACGCGCTCGTCCACGCCGTGGAACATGGCGGCGAAATCGAGGTCGGGCGGCAGCTTGAGCGGGGCAAAGCCGTAGCCGCGGATCCCCAGTTCGCTCAAAGCCTTGTTGTCCGTGCCGCCGGAGAGCATGTAGGGCAGCACGTGCGCACCGGGATCGTGCTGCAGCAGGGTATCGACCATAGCGTTGACGAGTTCCCCCTCGAAGGGCTGCTCCATGCCGATGTCGCCGACCATGATTTCCAGCTCTATGTCGTCTCCGACGATCTCCCGGATTCGGTCGGTTGCCTCCTGCTCGCGACCCGGCAACGGGCGCATATCGATGCGGGCGCTTGCCGAACCGGGAATGACGTTGTGCTTGTACCCGGCGTCGAGCATAGTCGGATTCGCTGTCGTGCGAAGGCTCGAGAGCAGGAATCGGGCCGCACCGCCGGTCGAAGCAGCCAGATCCTCGACACGGGACTCGTCGAAGTCGATGCCGCGCAGCTTCGCGACCCCCTGGAAGAGGGCCCGAGTCGTATCGGTGAGATGGATCTCGAAATCGTTCTCGCCGATGGCGGCCACCGCCTTGGCGATTTTGGAGACGGCATTGTCTCGCATGACCTGCGAGCCGTGAGCCGCGGTCCCGGTCGCGGTCAGCCGGATCCACTGCATGGCCTTTTCGGCGGTCTGCAGCATGTATGCCCGCTGTCCGGCAATATCGACCGAGTAGCCGCCGACTTCGCTGATTGCTTCCGTGGCACCCGCGAAGACTTCGGGATGCTCACGGGTCATGAAGTGCGAGCCGTACACGCCACCCGCTTCTTCATCGGCGAAGAACACCAGGATGAGTGTGCGGCGCGGTTGGCGGCCGCTTCGGAGAATGTCGGCGACCGATTGCAGAATCATGGCGTCCATGTTCTTCATGTCTACGGCACCGCGTCCCCACAGCAGTCCGTCTCGGACTTCGGCAGCGAAAGGGTCGACACTCCACTCGTCTGCATCTGCTGGGACGACGTCGAGGTGGCCGTGCACAACGAACTTGGGAAGGCTGGTGTCTGCTCCTTCGA
>DXDC01000453.1 GCA_019115685.1 Candidatus Agrococcus pullicola | reverse complement strand
AACGCCGCCGGTCATGCCCGCGCAGCGACGAATCTCTTGACCGCCCTTGAACGCGAACCGGATCCGGATTGGAGTGGCTTCACGGGACTCACCTCCGCGGAATCGCCGATGGACGCTCGGTACTGGCGCGAGTTCGTCGGCCCCTGGATCGGAAGACGACTCACGGGACGGTCGAGCGGGGACGGCAGGCGGCCGAAGCACGCAAGCTACCTTCGGCTCGATCCCTGAGCGCTTGCACCCCGGTGAAGCGCATCGCCGGAGTAAACTTCCTGCATGCGCGAGCTCCAACGAATGATCGTCAGAGAAATGGGCGTCAAGCCCGAGATCGACCCGGCAGCAGAGACGGAGTCCAGGGTCGGGTTTCTGTGCGAGTACTTGCGAGCAACAGGCGCGGGTGGGTTCGTGCTCGGCATCTCGGGAGGCGTTGATTCCTCGCTTGCCGGGCGGCTTGCGCAGTTGGCCGTTGAACGCCTCGCCGTCGAAGGTGTTGAGGCCGACTTCGTCGCGGTCAGACTGCCGTACCGACAGCAGCACGACGAGGAAGACGCCCAGGCTGCGCTGCGGTTCATACGACCGCGAACGTCGTGGACATTCGACATCGCGGATGCCGTCGACGGTCTCGAAGCGCAGTTCGAGAACACGACGGGGAGGGCGATCGCCGACTTCAATAAGGGCAACGTAAAGGCGCGAACCCGGATGATCGCCCAGTACGCGCTCGCGGGAGAGCAGAATCTGCTCGTCATCGGCACGGATCACGGCGCAGAATCCGTAACCGGCTTTTTCACGAAATTCGGCGACGGCGGTGCGGACGTGCTGCCGCTCTTCGGCCTCAATAAACGGCAGAACCGTCAAATGCTGCGCTTCCTTGGAGCAGAGAAGCCCATCTGGGCCAAGACGCCGACGGCCGACCTCCTCGACGCGAAGCCGGGGCGTACCGACGAGTCCGAGCTAGGCATCTCCTATGACCAGATCGACGATTATCTCGAAGGCCGTGCCGTCGAAGCGCACGCGGCCGAGCAGATCGAGCGTCGTTATCTGGCAACGCGCCACAAGCGAACAATCCCGGTGACCATCTTCGACACCTGGTGGCGGGACGCACGCGGTGCGGAAACCGCGTAATCTAGAACTATGCCGCAGGAGACAGCTGGATCATCACAACACGTCGACCCAGCCCCCCTCAGCAGCGCGATCGGCGAGTTCTGGCCCCTGGCTCAGACCGCAGTACGGCTGGAGTCCAGCGAAACCGAGTTGCTCAAGCTCGTCGCGAGCGGCAGCGTGCTATCCGTTGTAACGGCTGACGAACAGCTCCTGTTCCCCGCCTTTCAATTCGACGAGCGGCGGGTGCTCCCGGATCTGGTGCCCGTCCTGGAGACGCTGATGCCCGCATCCGACGGCTGGCAGGTCACGCAGTGGTTGATGACACCATCGCGCCAGCTGGGAGGACGAACGCCGTTGGAGACCTCCAGAAAAGGCGACGCCAAATTCCTCAGACGGCTCTCTTCGCTTGCGAAAGACCAGGCCAAGACGTGGGCACGCACGACCGAATCACGCTGATACAGCGTCGTCGAACCGCTCGTCACCCCGGTGTGCTTCCGAAGTAACGGCATGGTCTCGACTCTCGTCGCATTTCGCAACCCCCTGCAATCGCGTCTCACCAATCGATATCGTGCGTGGTGTACGCAACACGGAATCGCCGACTCTGGCTTCCGTCTCCGATTTCGCAGGAGGGAAGGATCATCATGGCCGAACTCACCGGTAGAAGAATCGCATTCGTACTCACCGACGGTTACGAAGACTCGGAACTGACGAGTCCCTGGCAAGCGCTTGAGAACGCCGGAGCGCAGAACACGCTGATCGCACCGCACGGATCGCAGGTAACCGGCAAGAAGGGGCACACGCAGAGGGTCGACGCGCACACACGGGATGTCGTGGCCGACGACTTCGACGCGCTCGTGCTCCCCGGCGGCGTTGTGAACTCCGATCACATCCGTATGGATGAAGCTGCTGTGGAATTCGTGCGAGCCATCGATCGGGTCGGCAAGCCGATCGGCGCCATCTGCCATGGCGCCTGGATCCTCACCGATGCCGATGCGCTCAGAGGACGCACGATTACCAGCTATCCGAGCCTGAAAACCGATCTCTCGAACGCGGGGGCACGCTGGGTGGACGAAGAGGTTGTGTGCGACCAGGGCCTGGTCTCGAGCCGCACACCCGATGATCTGCCCGCCTTCAACGACAAGCTCCTCGAAGAGATCGGCGAGGGTGTTCACCCGGCACGAGCCGGATAAAACCACCACCGTGCATTGCGAAGATAGCCCACCGTGCGATAGCTTGGTGGGCTGTCTTGTATTGCGCGATCGGCGCAGTCCACACTCGTTACGTTCGGCCGGGCAGTCGCGCCGTCCTCCAGGAGCCTCATGTCTTCGCCCAATACCGCACCCGTCCCTGTCGCGCATCCCGCTATCGATCCCAAGGGCATGCGCGTCATCTGGTTGCTGCTGATCGCCGCGTTCGTCGCGATCCTCAACGAAACCACCATGGGTATCGCGATTCCGCACCTCAACAGGGATCTCGGCATTCCTCCCGAGCTCGGCCAGTGGTTGACCAGCGCCTTCATGCTCTCGATGGCCGTTGTGATTCCCACAACCGGTTTTCTCCTGCAACGATTCACGACCCGTCAGGTCTTCATCGCGGCTGCGACTGCCTTCAGCTTCGGCACCCTTGTCTGCTTGCTCGCTCCCGGATTCATCGTGCTGCTGCTTGGCCGCGTCATCCAGGCACTCGGTACCGGCGTGATGATTCCGCTGCTGATGACGACGATGATGAACGTGGTGCCGCCACAGTCCCGCGGACGCATGATGGGCCGAGTCGGCCTCGTCATTTCGCTCGCTCCCGCTATCGGCCCGACGCTTTCGGGGTTCATCCTCGATGTGTTGAGCTGGCGTTGGCTGTTCGGCATCATCCTGCCGATCGCGCTCCTGTCGCTCGCATTCGGTCTCCGTTGGATGACGAACCTCGGTGAGACGAGGAAGGCACCGCTCGATGTGTTATCGGTTGTTCTCTCCGCCGTCGCATTCGGCAGCATCGTCTACGGCCTCAGTCAGTTCGGCGCAGGGCACGGCGATGCCGACACTTCAGCGGCTCCGGATGGCGCTTCGCCCGTCGTGCTGGGCATCGTCTTGATGGTGGTGGGCGCCGTCGGTCTCGCGCTCTTCGTGTGGCGCCAGCTGCTCCTGCAACGTGAAGATCGCGCGCTGCTCGATCTCCGTGTGCTGCTGTCTCGTAACTACACGGTCGCGACCATCATCATGGGCATCATCGCGCTCGCCATGTTCGGCACGCTCACATTGCTTCCGCAGTACCTCCAGAACGTGGTCGGGCTCGAAGCGATGATGTCAGGTTTGATCCTGCTCCCCGGTGCCGTCATCATGGGTCTGCTGGGGCCCGTCATGGGGCGGATCTACGATGCACAGGGGCCACGGGTGCTGCTCGTTCCCGGAACGATCATCGTCACTCTCAGCCTGATCTTCTACACGACGGTGAGCGAGCACACCTCCTGGATGCTCCTGATAGCGGTGCAGACGGCAATGTCCGTCGCGCTGGCAATGTGCTTCACGCCGCTCTTCTCGGCCTCGCTCGGGTCTCTCCCGAAGAGTCTCTATTCACACGGATCTGCTGCGCTGAATACGTTGCAGCAGGTTGGCGGAGCGGCCGGTGTCGCAATCATGCTCGGCCTGTACTCGAGCATCCTGCACAGCGGCGAAGCCGAAGG
>DXDC01000452.1 GCA_019115685.1 Candidatus Agrococcus pullicola | reverse complement strand
GAACAGATTCGTCTTGATCGTCCGCAGCGTTTTCCGCGACAGTCGGATCGCATCCGCTGCGGCGCGCAGATCGCCCCGGACGAGCGTGATGTCCGCAGCCTCGATGGCGACGTCCGTGCCCGTTCCCATGGCGAGCCCCAGGTCCGCCCGGGCGAGCGCCGGTGCATCGTTCACGCCGTCGCCGACCATCGCGACGGTCCTGCCTTCGCCCTGCAGCCGCTCGACAACATCGACCTTGTCCTTCGGCAGCACCTCGGCGATGACCTCGTCGATGCCCACTTCTTCGGCTATCTGCTCGGCAACGACTCGGTTGTCTCCCGTCAACAGCACGGGTGTGAGTCCCAGCTGACGGAACTGGACGATCGCCTGCGCGCTGGTCGGCTTGACCCGGTCGGAGACGACGAACACACCGCGTGCCTTGCCATCCCAACCGACGGCGATGGCCGTTCGGCCTTCCGATTCTGCGTGATGCTTTGCCGCTTTCATGTCCGCGTCCAGGTGCAGCGACCACTCCTTGAGCAGGCTCTCCCTTCCTGCGAGGACAGCGTGTCCCTCGACGACACCCTGAACGCCCTTGCCTTCGACGTTCTCGAACGATTCGGGGGCGGGCAGCTGGCCGACCTCGGCGGCCGCGCCGGTTGCGATCGCCTGGGCGATGGGATGCTCGGAGGCGTTCTCCAGACCGCCGGCGATGCGCAGCAGATCTGCTCTGTCCACACCCTCGGCCGGGATCACGTCGACGAGCGTCATCTTGCCAGTCGTCACGGTGCCCGTCTTATCGAGCACGATCGTGTCGACGCGCTTCGTCGATTCGAGAATCTCGGGCCCCTTGATGATGACGCCCATCTGCGCGCCGCGGCCTGTGCCGACCAGCAACGCTGTCGGGGTTGCGAGGCCGAGGGCGCAGGGGCAGGCGATGATCAACACGGCGACCGCTGCGGTGAACGCCGCGCTGAGCGGGAAACCGGCTCCGACCCATGCACCGAGGGTGGCGACGGCGATTGCGATCGCCACGGGGACGAATACTCCTGAGACACGGTCGGCGAGACGCTGCATCTCGGCCTTGCCGGACTGCGCGTCCTCGACCATCCTGGCCATTTGCGCCAGCTGCGTATCCGAGCCGACTCTCGTCGCACGAATGACAAGCCGCCCACCCGAGTTCACGGTCGCACCCGTGACCGCATCGCCTTCAGCGACTTCGACGGGTACCGATTCACCGGTCAGCATCGAGGCGTCGATCGCGGAACTGCCGGATACGACTGTACCGTCGGTTGCGATCTTCTCACCGGGGCGCACGACGAATTCGTCACCGACCGCCAGTTCATCGATCGAGACTCGCTGTTCGGTCTTCGTTCCGTTCGGTCCTTCGCGGAGCACGGACACCTCCTTCGCCCCGAGCTCCAGCAGTGCGCGCAGGGCGGCCCCTGCGCGTCGCTTCGATCGTTTCTCGAAGTAGCGCCCCAAAAGGATGAAGGTAATCACGCCGGCCGCGACTTCGAGGTAGATGTGCCCGAGGCCGTCGGATCGAGAGATCGTGAATTCGAAGGGGTGCACGACACCACGGTCGCCAGCGGTCCCGAAGAACAGCGCGACTATCGACCAGATCAGGGCGGCGGTCGTGCCGACGGAGATGAGCGTGTCCATCGTTGCGGCACCGTGCCGCAGGTTCATCCACGCGGCCCTGTGGAACGGCCATCCCGCCCACACAACAACGGGTGCGGCGAGCGCGAGGGATGCGAAACCCCAGAAATCGAACTGCAATGCGGGGATCATCGCCATTGCGATCACAGGTATCGACAGCACTGCGGAGACGATGAGCCGTTGCCGTAGTGTTCGGAGCTCGGTATCCTCCGGCGGCTCGCCCTCGCCATCGGCACGGGCTTCGTCAGAAGGTGCGGGAAGCTCTGCCGTGTAGCCGGTCTTCTCAACCTCGGCGATCAGCACGTCCGGATCGAACCCTTGCGGAAGTGTGACGCTTGCCTTCTCGGTCGCGTAGTTGACACTCGCGGTGACACCCTCGAGCTTGCTCAGCTTCTTCTCGATGCGGTTGGCGCAAGAGGCGCAGGTCATGCCGCCGATCTGCAACTCGACGCTCGTCGCTTGGCCGTCAGCCGTGGTCATGGTCGTCTTTTTCCTCGTCGTGTTGCTGTTCGTCTTCGTGCTCTTCAGGATGCCCGTCGCTGCTGCCAATCTCGCTCGTCGCATCGAGCACCAGCTCGGCTGTGTGAACTTCGCCTTCGATGAGGAAGTCCAGGAAGAGGAGGTAGCGACCCTCGGTGGGCGCGGTGGCTTCGAAGACGATCTCGGGCCCAGAGGTTTCTCCGGGCAGGGGTTCGTCGGCGTGCGGATGCACATGCAGGTAGGCGAGGTCGCCGTCTCGCAGCGCCACCAGGTGCCCGAACGCCCCGAGGTAGGGCTCGAGCGCTGTCACGGCTTCGCCGTCTCGAGTGATCGTCATCGTCAGCAGCGATGAACTCCCCGCAACGAGCTCTCCTGTTACGGTCACGTCGTACCCGTTCACGGAAGTCTCGGCCACCACTTCGTCAGGCGACTGCGGTTGGAAATCGCCGGCGACCTGCACGGTCGTCGAGAGCGTGAGTCCCTCGCCGGTTTCACCAGGGACGAAATCGGCGAACACCCTGTGGCTGCCGGCCGCATCCCACTCCCAGGGAATCGACCAGACCCCCTCGTCGTCCCGCTCGGGGTGGACGTGGCGGAAGTGCTTTCCGTCGGCGCGGACGACGATCAGATGCAGTTCCTTCTCGTGTTCGAGATCGAAGTCAGTGACCGCATCGCCACCGGGTCCGACGACTGTGAATGAGAGCTCGCCGGACTCGCCAGCCCTGTCGGGCGTCGAGAGATCGGCTAGTCGGTGGCCGTCCTGTGCGATGCTGAGCCCCGAAGCTGTTTCGCCATCGTGCGCCCCGTGCTCGTCGTTCCCTTCGTGTCCTTGCCCGTGTCCGTCGTCGTTCGCCCCGTCCGCCCATCGCTGCACAGCAGAATGGGGGACGAGCGCGCTCGCGGCGAGTCCCGCCACGGCGAAGATGGCCACGAGCCCGAGCCCGTACAGTCCGAGTCTCGTCGGTGTCTTCATTTCAACTCCCGACGACCGAGTATCCGGCCTCTCGTACGGCTTCGATCACTGCGGCGTCCTCAACCGCTTGTTCAGAAGAGACGGTGAGCACGCCTGCTCTTGCGTTTACTTCGATGTGCGTGATGCCGGAAACCCGGGATACTTCGTCGCGGATCGCCTTCTCGCAGTGCGCGCAGGTCATGCCTGTCACGCGGTACTCGGTCGTCGTGCTCATGGCTCGTTCTCCCTTCAAATCAACTGCTATGTACCCTATACCCCCATAGGGTACCAAGCAAGGAGGTGCCGCGAATCCGTGATCTGTTTCGAAAGTCGGGAGCTGGTTGGAGAGTGCTCAGTGCTGACCGGTCGACATGTGGAATGTGCCCCTGTAGGACGTCGGTGTCACTCCCAACGCTCGCGAGAAATGCCTTCGCAGAGTGGTGGCAGTGCCCATTCCGCACAGTGCGGCGATGTGCTCGACGGAAAAATCCGTGCTCTCCAGTAGCTCTTGTGCGCGCCAGAGACGCTCGCGTTGCAGCCAATCCAGCGGGCGCATCCCGACCTCCGCGATCATGCGGCGGGCCAACTGCCTAGGGCTCAAAGCCGCTTGCCGAGCGATCTGTTGAACAGTAATCTGCGCATCCAGATTCGAACGCGCCCACTCCAGCGCGTGCTTGAGTTGCGCGCCTGCGGTCGGCGACGGAGGAGGAGCGATGAACTGCCCCTGACCGCCTTCCCTCCGCGAGGGCATCACAAGGCGACGCGCAATTCCGTTTGCCGCGCTCGCGCCGAAGTCGAGATGCAGCAGATGCAGGCAGAGGTCGAGCGCGGCGGTTTTGCCGGCCGAGGTGAGCACTGCTCCGTCGTCGACATAAAGCACGTCGGGAAGCACGCGAACCCTGGGGTACTCGGACGACAGCAGCTCCGCGTGCATCCAGTGCGTAGTGGCCGGGCGCCCATCGAGAATGCCCGCAGCGGCGAGGATGAACGCGCCCGTGCAGAGCGCCGCGACTCGCGATCCGTTTTCGTATGCCCTTCGGAGAGCGGCGATGAGTTCGGTGTCCGGTGGGCGGAGAAGTTCTGAGGTGGAGGAAACGACGACCGTGTCGGCGCCCGTCAGGGCAGCGTAGGGACGGGTGTCGACATGGGGCAGCCACGGGGAGGGGTCCCCGCGGGGCGTGCAGATGAAGAAGTCGTACCAGTGCTCGTGAGCGGTCAGCTCGGCGCGATCGACGCCGAGGACTTCGGCCGCGATGGCTGTCTCATAGAGCATTGAGTCCCCGTGCAGGACGAGTGCGAGCGTAGGCATGTCTGAAAGTGTACGGATTGAGTCAGATCAGACACGCACGAAGCTTGGAATGCGCTGCTTGAGTGGACGCATGAGCAGCATTCTGGTCTACGGAGCGTATGGACACACCGGGCGGTTTGTCGTTGAAGAGATCGTTCGTCGCAAGCTACGACCGATTCTGGCGGGCCGCAATCGGCGACGGCTGGAGGAGCTGGAGGCACGGTATCGGGGGACTGAGGTCGCAGTCGCCGCGGTGGACGAGGCGGATGCGCTGTTGGGCGCAGTGGAACGCGCAGCAGTCGTGATCAACTGCGCTGGGCCGTTTCTCGACACCGGTGTGACGCTCTCGGCAGCGGCGCTCAACGGCGGAGCCCACTATCTGGACATCAGCGCAGAACAGGCCGCTGTTCAGCAGGTCTACGCGACAAATATCGATGCGCTGCCGCCGGATGCTTCACTAGCGGTCATTCCAGCAATGGCCTTCTACGGTGGGCTTCCGGATCTCATGGCCACAGCGGCCGTGGCGGATCTCGGCGCTGTGGATGCGATCGACGTTTATATCGGGCTCGATCGTTGGTGGCCGACGGCCGGAACGCGGAGAACGGGTGAGCGGAATACCGTGACCCGGTTGGTGGTGCAGGGCGGCTCCCTCGTTCCGGTGCCGGAAACCCTTGAGGAACGCGACTGGACTTTCTCTTCGCCCCTCGGCCGACAACGAGTTGTCGGCGTTCCGTTCTCGGAGACCGTCACGATTGCACAGCATCTTCCGGCGGCTTCGGTCCGCACTTATCTCACGCGATCCGCTTTCGATGACGTGCGCGACCCTGTCACGCCCGAGCCCGAAGCGACCGATGCGTCGGGCCGCTCTTCGCAGCGATTCGTCGTCGAAGTCGTCGCGACCACCGGGTCATTTGCGCGACGGATCACGGTAGCGGGGCGAGACATCTATGCCGTTACTGCACCATTGGTGGTCGAGGCCGCTGAGCGATTGCTGGACGGCAGAACGGACATTCGCGGTGTCGCCGCTCCCGGTGAAGTGTTCGATGCTCGCGATTTCCTCACGTCCATCGGGCCGGACCGACTGTCGATCACTTTCGCTTCATGACGAAGCAGCCAGAGCGCTACTGCCGGGGGCGCCGGCGGCGCGGTTCATCGAGACCGATGTGCACGCGCGTTCGGCGTCGTTCGATCACGATGAAGACGATGCCGAGCAACCAGATCGGCACCTGCATCAGGAATGCGATTCGGAAGGCGTCGAGCGTGTATGTCTCGGGTGTTCCCGCTCCCTGGAGGTCGAGGGCCAATCCGATCAGGAAGACGGCGATCAGGGCGGCGAGGAACCCGCCGACATTCGTCACGCCGGTCGCGGTGCTGAGCCGGTGGGCCGGGTTGTGCGTCCGGGCATGGTCGAAGGCGACCATCGACGCGGGGCCGCCGG